>PUKW01000196.1 GCA_003550665.1 Paracoccaceae bacterium
CCGGCCTGGCGGCGGCACGCGCCGCAACGCCCGGGCGAGCGTTGCAAGGATGCGACATGCCGACACAAGCGGGCGCAAACTGGCGGCGCGCGCGGGCGACCAGGCTCGAATCGCCGCGCTCAGCTGGCGGCCTTTTCCTCGAGCGCCATCCACTCGGCCTCCGCCCGCTCGAGCGCCTTCTGGCGCGCCGCGAGCGTCTCGGTCGCCTTGTCGAACTTCGCCGGCGCGCGGTCGTAAAGCTCCGGATCGGCGAGCAGCTCGGAGAGGCGCGCGATCTCGGCCTCGAGCCGCTCGATCTCGTCGGGCAGCACCTCGAGCCGGTGGCGCTCGGTGAAGGTGAGCGGGTCGGAGCGCGACCGCTGCGTGCGCGCTTGCCCCGTCGGCCGCGATGCGCCCCGCGACCGCGAGCCCCTGCCCGGCGACTCGCGCTCGTCGCCGCCGCCCCCGGCGGCGCGCTGCGCGAGGTAGTCGCTATAGCCGCCGGCATAGACCGTGGCGCGCCCGGCGCCCTCCATCACCACCGTCGTGGTCGCCACGCGGTCGATGAAGTCGCGGTCATGGCTGACGAGCAGCACGGTCCCCTCATAGGCGCCGAGCAGATCCTGCAGAAGATCGAGCGTCTCGACATCGAGATCGTTGGTCGGCTCGTCGAGCACCAGCAGATTCGATTGCCGCGCCATCAGCCGCGCGAGCAGGAGCCGTGCCCGCTCGCCCCCCGAAAGCGCGCGCACCGGGGCGCGGGCCTGGCTCTCGTCGAACAGGAACTCCTTGAGATAACCCACGACATGGCGGGGAGTTCCGCGCACCATGACCTGGTCATGCGCGCCCGAAACCCGCATCTGCGGATCGCCGGTCAGGTTGTCCCACAGCGAGGCGTCGTGGTCGAGTTGCGCGCGCGCCTGATCGAAGACCGCGAGCTCGAGCTTGGTGCCGAGCACCACCTGCCCGCTGTCGGGCGTCTCCGCGCCGGTGAGCATCCGCAGGAGCGTCGTCTTGCCGACGCCGTTGGGCCCGACGAAGGCGACCCGGTCGCCGCGCAGCACCTTGAGGGAGAAGTCGCGCACGATCACCGTATCGCCGAAGCGGCGGGAGATGCCGCGCGCCTCGGCCACAAGCTTGCCGGAGCGGTCGCCGGGGTCGAGCGCCATCTCGGCGATGCCCTGGCGGCGGATCATGGCGCGGCGCTCGCTGCGCAGCGCCTCAAGGTTGCGCAGCCGCCCCTGGTTGCGCTTGCGCCGGGCGCTGATGCCCTCGACAGCCCAGTGCGCCTCCGCCTTGATGCGCTTGTCGAGCTTGTGGCGCTGCGCGTCCTCGTCCTCCCAGACCTTGTCGCGCCAGTCCTCGAACCCGGCAAAGCCCTGCTCGGAGCGGCGCACCATGCCACGATCGACCCAGAGCGTCGCGCGCGTCAGCTCGGTCAGGAAGCGCCGGTCATGCGAGATCAGAACATAAGCGCCGCGCGTGTCGCGCAGCCGCTCTTCGAGCCACTCGATGGCCGCGATGTCGAGATGGTTGGTCGGCTCGTCGAGGAGCATGAGCTCGGGCGGGTCCGCGAGCAGCCGCGCCAGCGCCGCGCGCCGCTTCTCGCCCCCCGACGCAGTCGCCACCGGCGTGTCGAGATCGAAGCGCAGCCCTTCGGCGACCATCTCGACGAGATAGACCTCGCCGGGCTCGAGATCGGCACTGGCAAAGGCGCCGAGCGTGTCGAAACCGGAAAAATCCGGGTCCTGTTCGAGATAGCCGACCCGCTTGCCCGGGGCGAGGCTGCGCGCGCCCGTGTCGGGCTCTACCTGCCCTGCCATCACCCGCAGCAGCGTGGACTTGCCCGCGCCGTTGCGCCCCACGAGCGCGACCCGGTCGCGCTCATGCACCACGAGGTCGAGCCCGGAAAACAACGGCGTGTTGCCGAAGCCGAGACCGATGCCGGACAGTTGCAGAAGCGGTGCGCGCGCCATGCGTCCGGCTAGCCGCCGGCCCGTTCCGCGTCAAGCCCGGGCGCGGCGACGCTGCGCAGCAGCCGGCGGCGGCGCTCCGGGATCGCGGCGATCTCGAGGCCGGTGAACACATGCAGCGTGTCGAGATCGAGATCGATCACGGCATGATCCGACACCCAGCCCCCCATCATCAGGTAGCTGCGCAGCAGCGGCGGCATCCCCAGCATCCCGCGGCGCGGATCCGGCGCGTCGCGCGCGAGCGCATGGGCGAACGGGAAGATCCGCGCCGCCCGGGGCCCGGGGCGCAGCGCGGTCGGGGCGAGATGCCGGCGGCTGAGAAGCGCGAGCGCGTCGCGGTGACGCTCCGGCGCGGCGCCGGGAAAGGAGGAGCAGCCGAACAGGAACTGCACGCCGTGCGCGTCGACGAGCTGCGTGAGTGCCCCCCAGGCGACACGCACGATATCGGGATCGGACCGGCCGGGCCGGATGCAGAAGCGCCCCATCTCGAGCATCGGCCCCGTCAGCGCCCCCAGGCCGCCGAGCGCGTAGAATTGCGCCGCGTAGCCCTGTCCGATCTCGCCGGGGCCGCCATAGTCTCGCATCCGGAAACAGGCGACCAACGCCGCGGTGGCGTCATCCTCGACGAGCACGTGACGGCTGTGCGCGTCGAACGCATCCCGGTCCGATCCGGGCCGCCCCTTGAAGGCCCTGTGGCGCAGGCGCTGCGCGCGCTCGACATCCCCGGGGGTTGTGGCCAGGCGGGCCGTGTAGCGCCCCTTGCGCAGCAACATCGACGCGTTCTCCCACCGGGACTTGGCGACTGGCGAAACACTGTTAATTATGCTTGGTAAACCCCAGCGATGCAAGGAGCGACCCATGAGTGACGCAACGCCGCAGACCGCGCCCGACAAGCTGCGCAAGAGCGACGAGGAGTGGCGCGCGCAGCTCCCCGACGAGGCGTATCGCGTCACGCGCAAGCACGCCACCGAACGGCCCTTCAGCCATGATGACTTTCCCCAGGGGCCGGGCCGGTTCGCCTGCGTGTGTTGCGGCGCGGCCCTTTTCGATCAGGCGCACAAGTTCGAGTCGGGCACCGGCTGGCCCTCCTTCTGGCAGCCGATCGCGGACGCGGCGGTCGGCACAACGGAGGACCGCAAGCTCTTCATGCGCCGCACCGAGGTGCATTGCGCGCGCTGCGAGGCGCATCTGGGACATGTCTTCGAGGACGGCCCCGCGCCGACCGGGCTTCGCTATTGCATCAACGGTGTGGCGCTGACCTTCGAGCCCGCGGACTGAGCGGATCAGTCGCCGAGGATGCGCCGCGGGTCGAGGCCGCCGAGATTGCCGAACAGGCGGCGCAGCGTGCCCGCGCCACGCACGGTCGAGGTGTCCGTGACGCGGCGCGACAGGGCGACGACCTCGCCGTCCTCGATGCCGAAGCGCTCGATATTGGCGACGGTGTCGTTGGCGGCGAAGCTGATCGCGAGCACCTCGCGGTCAACCTCTTCGGGCTCGTTATAGGTGAAATGGCGCCAGCGGCTCTGCACGTAATACCAGGCGTCCTCCTCGCGCAGCCCTTCGGAGCCGGGATAGCCGATCTTGTCGGCCACCGACTCGCGCGTGTCCTGCCCGACGGCGACGCGCTCGAGGTCGGCCTCGAGCGGCGTGTAGCCATGATTCTGATAGGTCGCACTGCAGGCGGCGAGGGCGAGAAGGGCGGCGACGGCGACCACCCCGCGTGCGACGTTCGACATGTTGCTCATTCCGCCCTCTTGCCTCGGCCCGTCTCGGCTTTTATCCCGCTTACAGAAGGAACGCGCCCGGTTCAAGAATGCACCGACCGCGCCCAGCCGCGAAAGCCAGGCCCATGCCCGACGAGACCGACATCCCTGCCCTGCCCCTGTCGCAGCCGCTGCGCCCGGCCGAGTTCAACGCGCGCAGGCCGGTCACCTTCGAGATCGCGCCCGAGGCCACGCTGCGCGCCGCGATCGCCGACTATCTGGGCGCGCAGGCGCTGCGCAAGCTGCGTTTCGCGGGCACGCTGCGCCCCGAGGGCAAGCATGACTGGCAGCTCGAGGCCGAGCTGGGCGCGACGCTGGTGCAGGGCTGCGTCGTGACCCTGCAGCCGGTCACCACCCGCATCGACGAGACCGTTCGCCGGCAGTACCTCGCCGAGTGGACCCCCGAGGACCAGGAGGAGGCCGAGATCCCGGAGGACGAGACGCTCGAGCCGCTGGGCGCGGTGATCGATCCGGCGGCGGTGATGATCGAGGCGCTCGCGCTCGCGATGCCGCTCTATCCGCGCGCCGAAGGGGCGGATCTCGGCGAGGCGGTCCATGCCGAGCCGGGTGTGACGCCGATGCGCGACGCCGATGCGCGGCCGTTCGCCGGGCTGCGCGACCGGCTCGCCCGGGACGAGGACTAGCCCTGCGTCAGCCGGCCGCGCCCGGTGGTTGCAACCGCACCGAATGAATGTATTTTCGCTGGGCCGGCAAAGTCGGGGTTGGACGCTGCGCCGCATCGGTGTATGCGCGGGCTCGAAACGACACTTCGGGGCCCGCCGTGTCCCGTGATCCAGCAAGACACCAGAGGTTGAACCATGGCCGTCCATCAGAACAAAGTCACCCGTTCGCGCCGCAACATGCG
>PUKW01000361.1 GCA_003550665.1 Paracoccaceae bacterium
CTCTACACGCTGGCGGGCGATACCGGACGGTTCCGCCCGGGCGACCGGGTGCAGGTGCAGGGTAAGCGCGCCGAGATGTCGATCTGCATGCAGGGCACCACGATCGAGGTCAGCCGGATCAGCCGGGTTTGATGGGGCCCGGCGCCACCCCCTGAGCCGAGCGCAGCGTGATGCCCGGGGCTCGGTCCCGGGCGGGGCGAACCCCGATCGGGCGCGGAACAAGGCGACCCCGGCGCTTCGGCGGCCTTTGCTGGCGAGAAGAGAAAGCTCGGCACGAAACGGCAACGTCACCTTCGCGCCTCGCCAGCTCTTCGCGTGGACGCGCATCTTGCAGTATTAACGCATTGGCAACGTTCGCAAATCGTGGGTGAAATCCGGCGCCCCGCGCCGGACACCGCTTGATGGACGCGTTGCCTTCAAGTCGCGCATTGCACGCGACGAGACGGCGGCCTTAACGCCCGGGGAAGGCTGAGGAGGGCCGGGGGCGTCGGTCGCGGTCGACCTCCTGCACTCTCTCGCTAAAGGCTCCGATGCATGTGGCGCACCGGCACGACTCGGGTCGTTTACAGCAACAACCGACGCGGGTCTTCGATCAGCGCGGCGTAGCGGGCGAGGAAGCGCGCCGCGTCGGCGCCGTTTATGACGCGGTGATCGTAGCTCAGATCGAGCGGGCAGATCGGGCGCGGGGCAAAGGCCGCCCCGTCCCAGACGGGCTCGGTCGAGGTGCGGGTGAGCCCGAGGATCGCGAGCTCGGGCGGGTTGACGATGGGGGTGAAGGCGGTACCGCCGATGCCGCCGAGATTGGAGATGGTCATCGACGCACCGCCCATCTCCTCGCCGCGCAGCTTGCGCGCCTGCGCGCGGGCTGCGAGATCGGCGATGTCGGCGGCGATAGCCCAGAGCCCCTTGCGCCCGGCATCGCGGATCACTGGCACCATCAGACCGTTCGGCGTGTCCACCGCGATGCCGACATGGATATACTGCTTGAGGGTCAGGGTCTCGCCGTCGGGGCTGAGCGAGGCGTTGAAGCGCGGGAAGTCGCGCAGGCACCGCGCCAGCGCCTTGACGTGAAACGCGAGCGCCGTGAGCCGCAGCCCGCGCGCCGCCGCCTCGTTGCGCAGCTCCCCGCGCAGCGCCTCGACGGCGGTCATGTCGGCGCGCTCGTGATGGGTCACCTGCGGGATCACCGAGGCCGAGGCCTGCAGGTTGTCGGCCGCAAGGCGCGCGATGCGGCCCACCGGCTCCTCGGTGACCGGGCCGTGGGCGGCGTGATCCACCGACCAGTAGCGTGTCGGGTCGGCGCCCGATGCGGCGTGTGCGCCGGAAAGGTGTCGGTCGACATCCTCGCGCGCCAGCGTTTCGCGGCCGGTTTGTGCCGCGACCGCGGCCAGATCGACGCCCCGGTCGCCGGCATATTTGCGCACTGCCGGGCTTGCGACATAGCTCATGGCTGCCTCCTCACCAACTGGCCGAGATGTATTGCGTCTCCATGAATTCGCGCATCCCCTCCTGCGCGCCCTCGCGGCCGAGGCCGGACTGCTTGACCCCGCCGAAGGGCGCGGCGGGGTCGGAGACCAGCCCGCGATTGAGCCCGACCATGCCGTATTCGAGCGCCTCGCACACGCGCAGCCCGCGCGCCATGTCGCCGGTGAAGACATAGGCGACGAGCCCGTATTCGGTGGCGTTGGCGCGGCGCAGCACATCGGCTTCATCGGTGAAGCGCTGGATCGCGGCGACGGGGCCGAAGATTTCGTCCGCGACGCATTCGGCATCCGCGGGCACGTCGGTGAGCACCGTGGGCGGGTAATAGTAGCCCTTGCCGCCGGGGGCCGCGCCGCCCAGCTTCACCCGCGCGCCGCGCGCAACCGCGTCATCGACGAAGGCGGCCACCTTGTCGCGCGTCTCGGCATTGACGAGCGGGCCGACATCGACGCCCTCATCCGTGCCGTCTCCCATCTTGAGCGCGGCCATCGCGGCGGTGAAGCGTTCGGTGAAGGCGTCGTGGACAGTCTCGTGCACATAGAAGCGGTTGGCCGCGGTGCAGGCCTCACCGAGATTGCGCATCTTGGCCTGCATCGCGCCGGCGACAGCGGTGTCGATGTCGGCGTCCTCGAACACGATGAGGGGGGCGTTGCCGCCAAGCTCCATCGCGGGCTTGAGCACCTGATCGGCGGCGGCGCGCAGGAGCTTGCGCCCCACACCGGTCGAGCCCGTGAAGCTCACCACGCGCACCCGCGGGTCATGAAGCATCGCATCCACCACCGCACCCGCCCGCGCCGAGGGCACGACATTGACGACGCCGGGCGGCACCCCCGCCTCCTCGAGCAGCGGCAGCAGCGCGAGCATGGTCAGCGGTGTCTCGGAGGCGGGTTTGATGACGACGGGGCAGCCCGCCGCGAGCGCCGGGGCGATCTTGCGGGTGCCCATCGCGGCGGGATAGTTCCAGGGCGTGACCAGCACGGCGATGCCGGCGGGTTTCTCCTGCACCATGATGCGCGCGCCCGAGGCCGGGGCGCGCATCAGATCGCCATGCGCGCGCACGGCCTCCTCGGAGAACCAGCGAAAGAACTCGGCGGCGTAGGCGGCCTCGCCCATGGCGTCGGCGCGGGCCTTGCCGTTCTCCAGCGTGATCAGATGGGCGAACTCGTCGAGCCGCTCGGTCATCAGCTCGAAGGCGCGGCGAAGCACCTCGGCGCGCGCGCGGGGCGTGCGGCCGGCCCAGTCGGCGAAGGCGGCATCGGCCGCGTCGATGGCGGCGATGGCATCCTCGGGTGTTGCCGACGCGACGGAGGCGAGCACGCGCTCATCGGCCGGGTTGAGCACGTCGAAGCGGTCGCCGGTTCCGCCCGGGCGCCAGTCGCCGCCGATATGAAGATCGGTGTTTTGCATCGAGGGGCCTTTCACAGAAGGTGACGCATTGGGTCGGCAAGGCGCTGCGCCACGCCGTCGAGCAGCGCGAGCGCCGCATCGTCGGGCAGCGCGGCGGGATCGGCGGAGAGCTGCAGCGAGAGCGTGTCATCCGCGCTAGCCGTCACCACGATCTCGACGCCCGACTTGTGCGCAAGGCGCGCACCGGTCACTCGCGTGGCGCCGAGATCGCGCAGGGTGAGCAAGGCAGCGGCCGTCTCGTCAGCGTCGTCAGCGGCAAGCGCCCCGACGCCGGCAAGATCCGGATCGATGTAGAGCGCGGTGCCGTGAAGGTCGCCACACCGAACGGCGACGGGGCCATCGCCGCCCTGCGCCGTGCGCAGGGCGGCGGCGGCGAAAGCGGCAAGGACGCCTGCGCGCGGCACTGGCGCGGCAGTCTCCGTGGCGGCGAAGCCGAGAAACTCGGCCAGCGCGGCGGCGGGGGCCGTTGCGGTGACCTCGGTGCGGGGTGCCGCCGTGGCGGGCCCGGCGCGCTCGGCCGGGGCGGCGGCCAGAGTGTCGAGATCGGCGACATGGAAGGGCTGCGGCACGCCCATGCGCACGAGCCCGGCAAGGTCGAGCCCGCGCTCGCGTGCCAGCCGCCGGGCCTTGGGCGAGGCGAGGATACGGGCGCCCGGATTGGCGGAGGGGGCGGGCTCGGGGGGCGTCGAGCCCCCCTCGCCCGCCGCCGCGCCGGGGGGCTGCGCGGCGGGGCGCGTGGCAGCGGCGGGGCGCTCGGCTACGCCGCGGGCGATGGGGGTGTCGGGTTGCTCGGACGCGATGACGGCGACGGGGTGGCCCACGGGCACATCCTCGCCCGCATGGCCGAGCGTCGCGGCGAGATAGCCGTCATGGCCGGCCTCGACCTCCATCGTGGCCTTGTCGGTCTCGACCTCGAAGAGGATGTCGGCGGCGGCCACCGCGTCGCCCGGCGTCTTGTGCCAGGCGACGATGCGGCCCGAATCCTGCGCCATGCCGAGGGCGGGCATGATGACTTCGCGGCCCGGCGGCAGGTCGCCGCCGTCGGACGCGGCGCCCGACGGCGCCGGGTCGCCCTCGACCGCGCCGTCCGCCGCGGCCTCGGCGGTGCGGGCCTCGTCGGCGCTTGCGGCGATCACGGCGATGACCTCGCCCACGGGCACATCCTGTCCGGCCTCGAAGCGCGGCTGCGATAGGAAGCCGTCCTCGGCGGCCTCGACTTCCATCGTGGCCTTGTCGGTCTCGACCTCGAAGAGCGCGTCGCCGGCCTTGACGGCATCGCCGGCCGATTTGAGCCACGCCACGATCCGCCCGCTATCCTGCGCCATGCCTAGGGCGGGCATGATGACCTCACGCGGCATGGACGAGCTCCCCGCGCACGATCCGGCGCGCATTCTCCACGAGCCCTTCGGCGGTCGGCACGGTGATGTCCTCGAGCGCGGGCGAGAACGGCACCGGCACATCCATCGCCCCCATCCGGATCACCGGCGCGTCGAGATGGTAGAAGGCCTTCTCCGAGATGCGCGCGGCGAGCTCGGCGCTCACGCCGTAGCTCTGATGGCCCTCGTCGATGACGACGGCGCGCGAGGTCTTGCGCACCGAGGCGAGGATCGTCTCCTCGTCGAGCGGCACGAGGGTGCGCGGATCGACGATCTCGGCGCTGATGCCCTCGGCGGCGAGGGTCTCGGC
>PUKW01000027.1 GCA_003550665.1 Paracoccaceae bacterium
CACGCGGCCGGGGCGATGCGCCAGCGACGCCTGCGCCCCGATCAGCCCGCGCCGCTCGGCCGCGTAGTCGGGCGACAACAGCGTCTCCAGCGGCACTTGCGAATGCGCCGGATCGCCGTAATAGGCCTCGCGGTCGGCATAGGCGAGCTTCATCGCCTCGGTGACGACATGCACGAAGTCCGGCCCCGCCGGATCCATCGCGGCGAGATCGATCCCGTCAAGAAGCGCGAGCGCCTGCAACAGCACCGGGCCCTGCCCCCACGGCCCCGTCTTGTGCACCTGCCAGCCATCGCCGAACGCCCCCGTCACCGGCGCCTCGACCCGGGCGCGCCAGCCGGCCATGTCCTGCCCGGTGAGCACGCCGCGATCGCGCCGCCCATGCGCATCCGTGACCTCGGCATCCGCGAGCCAGTCGCCGATCGTCTCGGCGATGAAGCCCTCGGCCCATACGCGGCGCGCGGTCTCGATCTGGGCCTCGCGGGCGGGGACGGCCTCGGCCTCGCCCAGCAGCCGCTCCCAGGTCGCCGCGAGCTCGGGATTGCACAGGAGCGCGTGCGGGGCGGGCGCCCGGCCGCCCGGCAGCCAGATCGCGGCCGAGCTCGGCCAGTGCTCGGTGAAGAAATCCGCGAGCGTGGCGATGGTGTCGGCCACGCGCGGCAGCACGGGATGGCCCGCGCGCGCGTAATGGATCGCAGGCTCGAGCACGTCGCGCAGCGGCAGGCTGCCGCGATCGCGCAGCATCAGCATCCACGCATCGAAAGCACCGGGGATCACCGTCGCCAGCAGCCCCGAGCCCGGCACCATTTCGAGCCCCTGCGCGCGGTAGTGGTCGATGGTCGCGCCCGCGGGCGCCGGGCCCTGGCCGCAGAAGACCTCGACGGTGCCGCTCGCAGCATGATGCGTGATGGCGGGCATGTCGCCGCCGGGGCCGTTGAGATGCGGCTCGACGACCTGCAGCACGAAGCCCATCGCAACGGCGGCATCGAACGCGTTGCCGCCGCGCTCCAGCATCGCCATGCCCACGGCGCTCGCGATCCAGTGCGTCGAGGTGACGACCCCGAAACTGCCGCGGATCTCGGGGCGGGTGGTGAAGCTCATGGCCACCCCGTCATGTCTCGCGCGGGTCGAGCGCGTCGCGCAGCCCGTCGCCCATCAGGTTGAAGCCGAGCACCACGAGAAAGATCCCCGCCCCCGGCCAGACCGCCATCCAGGGCGCCTGCTCCATGTAGCCGCGCGCCGAGTCCAGCATCCCGCCCCAGGAGGGGTTCGGCGGCTGCTGGCCGAGGCCGAGGAAGGACAGGCTGGCCTCGGCGATGATCGCCATGGCGATGGTCAGCGTCGCCTGCACGATGATCGGCGGCGCGATATTGGGCAGGATGTAGCGGCGCAGGATCGCCCCTTCGCGCACCCCGCAGGCGCGCGCGCTCTCGACATAGTCCTCGGTGCGCACCGCGAGCGTCTGCCCGCGCGCAAGGCGGATGAAGATCGGCGTGGCCGCGATCCCGATGGCGATCATCGCGTTGGTCAGCGACGGCCCGAGAAAGGCAGCGAAGGCGATCGCGAGGATCAGGAACGGGCAGGCCAGCAGCGCCTCGGTCACGCGGCTGATCGCGGCGTCCGTCCAGCCCCCGCGCCATCCCGCGAGCACCCCCAGCGGCACCCCCGCACCGAGCGCGATCCCCACCGAGACGACCCCGGCCAGAAGCGAGGCCTGCGCCCCCCAGATCATCCGCGAGAGCAGGTCGCGGCCGTTGTGATCGGTGCCGAGCCAGTGCTGCGCCGAGGGCGGCGTGCGCACCGCGTCCCAGCTCGTCGCGGCCGGGCCGGGGATGGGCAGAACCGGCGCAAGCACCGCCATGAGCACGAAGATCGTCACCAACGTCGTGCCGAACAGCGCGGCGGGGCGGGATTTCAGCTTGCGCCAGACGCGCCCATGGCGCACCGGCATCGCCTGCGGCGGGTCGGCAGCGGTGCTCATTGCTCGTCTCGCATGCGGGGGTTGAGGATCATGTAGGCGGTGTCGGCGAGCAGGTTCATCAGGATGAAGGCCACCGAGGTGACCAGCACGAGCCCCTGCACCACGGCGTAGTCGCGCGAGAACACCGCATCGACCACGAGCTTGCCGAAGCCCGGAATGCTGAAGATCTGCTCGGTCAGCACCGCGCCGGCGAGCAGCTCGCCGAACAGCAGCGCCGAGACCGTCACCACCGGCACCAGCGCGTTGCGCAGCGCGTGCTTGAGGATGACGACCTTTTCGCGCAGCCCCTTGGAGCGCGCCGTGCGCACATAGTCCGAGCGCAGCACCTGCAGCATCGCGCTGCGGGTGTGGCGCATCAGCGTCGCCGCGAGCGCCGTGCCGAGCACGAAGGCCGGCATGATCATCGTGGCGATCGAGGCCCAGGGATCGACGCTGAAGGGGCGGTAGCCCGAGGCCGGCAGCCAGCCCAGATTCACCGAGATCAGCAGGATGAGCAGGATCCCGAGCCAGAAATTCGGGATCGACAGCCCCGACAGCGCAATGAAATTCGCGATATAGTCGAGCCAGGTGCCCTTCTTGACCGCCGAGAGGATGCCCATCGGAATGCCGATGACCATCGCGAAGATCAGCGCCATAACCGCGAGCTGAAAGGTCACGGGGAGCTTTTCCACGATCAGCGCACTTACCGGCTGGTTCATGCGCAGCGACTGCCCCAGATCGCCGCGCAGCGCATCCGTCAGCCAGTTGAAATACTGCACGAGGAAGGGATCATTGAAGCCGTACTGCTCGCGCAGCCGGGCGATGACCTCCGGGTCGCGTTCCTCGCCGGCCATCGCCAGCACCGGATCGCCCGGCAGCAGGAACTGCAGCGAGAAGACGAAGAAGGAGATGATCAGGACGGTGGGAATCGCGATCAGCAACCGCCGGCCGATGAAGCTGAGCATGGATCTGATCCTTCGCTCGAACGGGATCGGAAGGGGCCCGGCGCGTGCCGGGCCCCCGCGACGTCACTCCTCGGCGTAACGCACGCCCTCGAGGCGGATCATGCCGTCGGGGTTGGGCTCGAAGCCCTCGATGGCGGCGTCCATCGCCCAGATCCAGCTCGGGTGGTAGAGATAGATGAGCGGCAGGTTTTCCTCGAAGATCTCGCGCGCCTCGTCATACATGGCCTTGCGCTCGTCGAGGTCGTTTGTGGTGCGTGCCCCGTCGAGCAGCTCGTCGGTGCGCTCATCGCACCAGCCCGAATCGTTGATCCCGCCATCGCAATGCAGGAACTGGTGGATGTTGCCATCGGGATCGACACGGCCCGACCAGCCCACCTGGCTGCCCTCGAAATTGCCCGCGCTCTGCTCGTCGAGCAGGGTGGCGAACTCGGTGGCGCGCAGCGAGATGTCGATGCCGACCTCGGCGGCCATCGACTGGACGACCTCCATCACCTGGGTCTGCACCGGGTTGTTGGCCATCTGCACCTCGAGCTCGACGCCGTCGCCGTATCCGGCCTCCTCCAGAAGCTCGCGCGCGCGATCCGGGTCGCGCTCGGGCACCGGGAAACGCTCGTCATAGAAGGGCGAGTCGGGCGGGAAGGGCTGGTTGCCCGGAGCGAAGGCACCGTCGAAGACGACCTGGTTGAGCGCCTCGCGATCGATCGCATGGCTCAGCGCCTGGCGCAGCAGCGGCTCGGAGCCGAACGGCCCCTCGGCGCGCTCGCCATTGCCGACATTCATGGTGATCGCCTGGTATCCGATGCTGACGACATCCTCGACATGCAGATCGCCGTCATCGAGCGCGCTTTGGTAATCCGTCGCGGCGAGGCGCTCGATCATGTCGAGATCGCCCGAGCGCAGATTGGCCAGCCGCACGCTCGTGTCGGGAATGGGCAGGAACACCACCGTGTCGAGATGGATCGCGTCGGCGTTCCAGTACTCCTCGAAACGCTCGAGCTCCATGCGGTCCTGCTGGACGCGCTCGACGAAGCTGAACGGCCCCGAGCAGACCGGGTTGGAGCCGAAATCGGCCCCCGCCTCCTCGGCGGCATCGGGCGAGACCATCATCCCGGCCCGGTCAGCGAGCTGGGCGAGCAGCGTCGCGTCCGGCTGCGACAGGGTGATGACGACGGTGTAATCATCCACGGCCTCGACGCCCTCGATCGAGGCGATCTCGGAGCCGCGGCGGCTTTCGGGCAGGTTCTGCGAGCGGTCGATGTTGTAGACCACCGACTCGGCGTCGAACGATGTGCCATCATGGAACACGACATCGTCGCGCAGCTCCATCGTCAGCTCGGTCTCGTCATCGTTCCAGGACCAGTCGGTGGCGAGCTGCGGGATGAATTCGAGTTCGGGCGTGATGTCGAGTAGCTTGTCGCACAGCGAGGTGTAGACGATGCGCCCCACGAAGGTGCGCGACTGATCCGGGTCGAGCGCGTCGGCATCGTCCTGCAGGCCGATGCGCAGCTCCTGCGCATGGCCCGCCCCCGCCATCGCGGCGAGAAGCGCGCCGAGGGCCGCTGTCTGCTTGAGCTTCATGTCATACCTCCTGTTGGGTCGTTTCGCGAGTGGTGGCGCCGGTCGTCGCCGCACGGGCGCTGCGGGCGC
>PUKW01000275.1 GCA_003550665.1 Paracoccaceae bacterium
ACCCGCGGCGCGGCGCTCTCGCTGTGGACGCTCGACTATATCCGCGCCGCGCGGGTGGCCGGCAAGGGCGCGGTGCGCATCTCGGCCGAGCATATCCTGCCCAACATCGCGAACCTGCTGATCGTGCAGGGCACGATCCAGTTCTCGCTCGGCATCCTCGCCGAGGCGGGGCTGTCCTATCTCGGCCTCGGCGCGCAGCCCCCGATCCCGAGCTGGGGGCGGATGCTCGCCGAGGCGCAGACCATGGTCGCGATGGCGCCGCATGTGGCGATCTTTCCGGGGCTCGCAATCGTGCTAACGGTGCTGGGGCTCAATCTGATGGGTGACGGGCTGCGCGACATGCTCGACCCGCGGTTGCGCCGGAGGGTGGCATGAGCCTGCTGGAGGTGCGCGATCTGTCGCTGTCGATCCACGGCGCGCCGATCCTCGAGCGGGTCGCGCTCGATGTGGCGCCGGGGCGGGTGACGGGGGTGGTAGGCGAGTCCGGCTCGGGCAAGTCGCTCACCGCGCTGTCGGTGATGGGGCTCTTGCCCGACGGCGCGCGCGCGACGGGGCATATCGGCTTCGAGGGGCGCGACCTGCTCGGGCTCGATGACGCTGCGATGTGCCGGCTGCGCGGCAACCGCATCGGCATGATCTTCCAGGAGCCGATGACCGCGCTCAACCCGGTGCAGACCATTGGCGACCAGGTCGCCGAGACGCTCATCATCCATGGCGCCGCCACCCGCGCCGAGGCGCGCAGCGCCGCCGCCGACACGCTCGCCCGCGTCGGCCTGCCGCCCGAGCGTTTCCCGCTGTCGCGCTACCCGCACGAGCTGTCGGGCGGCCAGCGCCAGCGGGTCTGCATCGCGATGGCCGTGGCGCTGCGCCCGGCGCTCCTGATTGCCGACGAGCCCACCACCGCGCTCGACGTGACCACCCAGGCGCGCATCCTCGATCTGCTCGCCCGGCTGGTGCGCGATGACGGCATGGCGCTCATGCTGATCACCCATGACCTCGCCGTGGTCGCCGGCACGGCCGACCATGTCGCGGTGATGCAGGCGGGGCAGGTCGTCGAGGCGGGCGCGACCGAGCCGCTGTTTCGCCGCATGGTGCACCCCTATACGCGCAAGCTCTTCGCCGCCTCGAGCCACGTCCCCGCGCGCGCCGCGCGCACCCGCGACGCGCCGCTTCTGGAGGTGCGCGGCGCGGTGCGCGACTATACGCTGCCGAAGGCCCGGCTCTTCGGGCGCCGGCCGGTGTTTCGCGCCGTGGACGGGGTGGACCTCACGCTGCGCGAGGGTGAGAGCCTCGGCCTCGTGGGCGAGTCGGGCTGCGGCAAGTCCACGCTGACCCGCGCCATCCTCGGGCTCGAGCCGCTGCAGGCGGGCGAGATCCGGCTCGACGGGGCGGCGGTGACGGCGCCGCGCGTGCCCGCCGAGCTGCGCGCGCGCATGCAGGTCGTCTTCCAGGACCCCTACGGCAGCTTCAACCCCCGCCACCGTGTCGCGCGCCTCGTCACCGAACCCTTCCACCTCATGACCGATCCGCCGCGCGGTGCGGCCCGGCGCGCCGCCGTGGCCGAGGCGCTCGACGCGGTGGGGCTGAAGGCGTCGGATGCGGACAAGTATCCGCACGAATTCTCTGGCGGCCAGCGCCAGCGCATCGCCATCGCCCGCGCGCTCATCATCCGCCCGCGGCTGATCATCCTCGACGAGGCGGTTTCGGCGCTCGACGTGTCGATCCGCGCGCAGATCCTCGATCTGCTCGCCGATCTGCAGGCGCGCTTCGGGCTGTCCTACCTCTTCATCAGCCACGATCTGAGCGTGGTGCGTGCGATCACCGACCGGGTATTGGTGATGCAGGCGGGCGCCATCGTCGAGGAGGGGCCCACGGCGCAGGTTTTTGATGCCCCCGCCCACGCCTATACGCGCGAGCTCGTCGCCGCCGCGCCGCGCATTCCCGACCACTGGACGCAAGGAGACACGCATGACGCCTGAGGCGCTCTGGTTCGACCCTTCGGAAATCCTCATCGGCGGCCGCTGGCAGGCCCCAGCTGCCACGCTCGGTCTCGACTCGCCCTCCACCGGCGCGGAGATCGCGCGCATCGCGCGCGGCAGCACCGAGGAAATCGACGCCGCCATCGCCGCCGCCCGTGCCGCGCAGGCGGGCGACTGGGGCCGGATGCCGGCGGTGGAGCGCGGGCGCATCCTCGCCAAGCTCGGCGCGCTGGTGAGCGAGAACCTCGACACCCTCGCCGCGCTCGAGGCTGCCGATGTCGGCAAGCCGCTCAGGCAGGCGCGCGCCGATGCGGTGGGGCTCGCGCGCTACATGGAGTTCTACGCGGGCGCGGCCGACAAGCTGCACGGCGAGACGATCCCCTTTCAGGACGGCTACACCGTCTATACCCTGCGCGAGCCGCATGGCGTGACCGCGCATATCATCCCGTGGAACTACCCAATGCAGATCATCGGCCGCTCGGTGGGTGCGGCGCTGGCGGCGGGCAACGCGGCCGTGCTCAAGCCCGCCGAGGAGGCCTGCCTGACCGCGCTCGCCTTCGCGCGGCTGGCCGAGGAGGCCGGGCTGCCGGCGGGCGCGCTCAACGTGGTGCCGGGTCTCGGCGCGGAGGCGGGCGCGCATCTCGCCGGGCATCCGGGGATCGACCATGTCTCCTTCACCGGCTCGGTCGGCGTGGGCGCTGCGATCCAGGCGGCCGCGGCGGCGAATGTCGTGCCGGTGACGCTGGAGCTTGGCGGCAAGTCGCCGCAGCTCGTCTTCGCGGATGCCGATATCGACGCCGCGCTGCCGTTTCTGGTGGGGGCGGGGGTGCAGAATGCCGGGCAGACCTGCTCGGCGGCCTCGCGCATCCTCGTCGAGCGGCGCGTGCATGACGAGGTGCTCGGGCGGATGGCCGAACGCTACCGCGCGCTGCGGGTGGGGCCCGCCGAGGCCGATCTCGATGTCGGCCCGCTGATCTCGGCGCGCCAGAAGGAGATCGTGGAGGGATATCTGGCGAAGGGCGCCGATCTCGAAGCGGTTGCGCGCGGCGAGATCGTGGCGAATGCGCCCGCCGGCGGCCACTATGTCGCGCCGACGCTCTTTGCGGGGGCCGCGCCCGATCACGCCCTCGCGCAGGAGGAAATCTTCGGCCCCGTGCAGGTCGTGATCCCCTTCGACGACGAGGACGAGGCCCGCGCCATCGCCAACGGCACCGAATACGGCCTCGTCGCCGGGGTCTGGTCGCGCGACGGGGGCCGGCAGATGCGGCTCGCCCGCGCGCTCAATGCCGGGCAGGTCTTCATCAACAATTACGGCGCCGGCGGCGGGATCGAGCTGCCCTTCGGCGGCGTCGGCAAGTCGGGTCATGGCCGCGAGAAGGGCTTCGAGGCGCTTTACGGCTTTACGACCCTCAAGACCGTGGCGGCGCATCACGGCTGAGCCGCGCCGCCGCCCAGCGCGCGGCGTTGGCCACGGCGGGGTCGGGGTCCCCGGTGAGTTCCTGCGCGACCGCGCGCAGCGCCGGCTCACCGGAATTGCCGATGGCGTAGAGCACGTTGCGCACGAAGCGGTCGCGCCCGATGCGCTTGATGGGCGATCCGGAGAAGCGTTCGCGAAACGCCGCGTCGTCGAGCCGTGCAAGTTCCGCGAGCGGCGGGGCCAGGAGATCCTCGCGCGCGGCGTAGCGCGTCTCGCTTGCCTCGGCGGCGAACTTGTTCCACGGGCACACGGCGAGGCAGTCGTCGCAGCCATAGATCCGGTTGCCCATCAGCGGGCGCAGCGCCTCATCCACCGGCCCGCGATGCTCGATCGTCAGATACGAGATGCAGCGCGTCGCATCGAGCTGGAAGGGGGCGGGAAACGCGTCGGTGGGGCAGATATCGAGACAGGCGGTGCAGGAGCCGCAATGCTCGCCCTCGGGCGCATCGCGTGGCAGTTCCAGCGTGGTGAAGATCGCGCCGAGGAAGAACCAATTGCCCAGATCGCGCGCGAGCAGGTTGGTGTGCTTGCCCTGCCAGCCGAGCCCGGCGGCCTCGGCGAGCGGCTTTTCCATCACCGGCGCGGTATCGACGAAGACCTTGATCTGCGCCCCGGTGGCCTCCACCAGCCAGCGCCCCAGCCGCTTGAGCCGCTTCTTGACCAAATCATGGTAATCGCGGTTCTGCGCATAGACCGAGATCGCCGCGCGGTCGTGCCGCTCGAGCACAGCCATCGGGTCGTGTTCGGGGGTGTACAACTCCGCCAGCATCACCACCGAGCGCGCCTCGGGCCACAGCGTCGCCGGGTCGCCGCGCCAGTGCATCCGCTCGGCCATCCAGCCCATCTGCCCGTGCCGGCCCTTTGCCACGAAATCGGCCAGCCGCGCGCGGGCCTGCGGGATCGCATCGGGCGCGCAGACCCCAATCTTCGCGAAGCCTTCGGCGCGGGCGCGGGCGTCCAGCGCGGCCTTTATCGCCTCGGGATCGGCCGGGTCAGAAATCGAGATCGGCATAATGCGCCGGCTGCGGAAAGCCCGGCAGCTGATCGGCAAGGAGCGGCCGGAAGGCCGGGCGCGACTTGATCTTGGCATACCAGTCGCGGACAT
>PUKW01000091.1 GCA_003550665.1 Paracoccaceae bacterium
CGGCACCGGGCAGTCGATGCCCTTCTCCGCCATCTCGCGGCGGAACCGCGCGCCGAGCTCGTCCTCGGCGACCTTGCCGAGATAACACCCGGCAAGACCGATATCGGCCAGATGCGCGATGGTGTTGGCCACCGAGCCGCCCGATTGCTGCACGCCGGGGCCGACCTCGCCGTAGAGCGTCTCGGCCGCGGCACCGTCGACAAGGGCCATCCCGCCCTTGTCGAGCCCGTGACGCGCGATGGCGTCCTCCGGGACGGTGGCGACGACGTCGACGAGCGCGTTGCCGACGCCGACGATCAGTCTGTCGTTACTCATTGGACCTCCTGATCCTCGCCCCTCAGTAGCGATACTGCTCGGGCTTGTAGGGGCCCTCGGGGGTCACGCCGATGTATTCGGCCTGATCCGGGCGCAGCTCGGTGAGGTTGACGCCGATCTTGGCGAGATGCAGCCGCGCCACCTTCTCGTCGAGATGCTTGGGCAGGACATAGACCTCGTTCTTGTACTTGTCGCCGCGCAGCCACAGCTCGATCTGGGCGAGCACCTGGTTGGTGAACGACGCCGACATCACGAAGGAGGGATGCCCCGTGGCGTTGCCGAGGTTGAGCAGACGGCCTTCGGACAGAAGGATCATGCGATTGCCCGAGGGCATCTCGATCATGTCCACCTGGTCCTTGATGTTCGTCCACTTGTAGTTCTTCAGCCCGACAACATCGATCTCGTTGTCGAAGTGGCCGATATTGCCGACGATGGCCATGTCCTTCATCTCGCGCATGTGGTCGGCGCGGATGACGTCCTTGTTGCCGGTCGTCGTGATGAAGATGTCGGCCGACTTGACCACATCCTCGAGTTGGACGACCTCGAAACCGTCCATCGCCGCCTGCAGCGCGCAGATCGGGTCGATCTCGGTGACCTTCACGCGCGCGCCGGCGCCGCGCAGCGATGCGGCCGAGCCCTTGCCGACATCGCCGTAGCCGCACACCACGGCGGTCTTGCCCGCCATCATGGTGTCGGTGGCGCGGCGGATGCCGTCGACGAGGCTTTCCTTGCAGCCATACTTGTTGTCGAACTTCGACTTGGTGACCGAGTCGTTGACGTTGAAGGCCGGGAAGGGCAGCTGGCCGGCTTCCATCATCTTGTAGAGACGGTGCACGCCGGTGGTGGTCTCCTCGGACACGCCCTTGAGCTTGTCGCGCTGCTTGGCGAACCAGCCCGGCGTCTCCTTCATGCGCCAGCGGATCTGCGCGAAGAGGGCTTCCTCTTCCTCGGATTCCGGGTTCGCGATCAGGTCCGTCTCACCGGCTTCGACGCGGGTGCCGATCAGGATGTACATGGTGGCATCGCCGCCATCGTCGAGGATCAGGTTCGCGCCGTCATCGAAGCGGAAGATGCGGTCGCAGTAATCCCAGTAATCGACGAGGCTCTCGCCCTTGATCGCGAAGACCGGCACGCCGGTCTCGGCGATCGCCGCGGCGGCGTGGTCCTGGGTGGAGAAGATGTTGCACGACGCCCAGCGCACTTCGGCGCCCAGCTCGACGAGCGTCTCGATGAGCACGCCGGTCTGGATCGTCATGTGCAGTGAACCGGCGATGCGCGCGCCCTTGAGCGGCTTCTGCGCGCCGTATTCCTCGCGCAGCGCCATCAGACCCGGCATTTCGGTTTCGGCGATATCGAGCTCCTTGCGCCCATAGGCGGCAAGCGAGATATCCTTGATCGCGCTGTCTTCGGGGTTGAATTTCTGTGCCTTGTTCATTGGCTGACCTCATATCAGACGGGCCGCCACGGGGCGGCCTTGCATTACAGTGAGCGCCGGCCGCGCGGGGCGGCCGGCGTCATATGGGCTTATTCCGCAGCGCGGCTCACGCCGAAGGTGCTCGCGAGTTCCGCGGCGAGATCGGTGCGCTCCCAGGAGAACGCGCCGTCCTTCGCCGGCTCGCGGCCGAAATGGCCGTAGGCCGCGGTCCGGGTATAGATCGGCTTGAGCAGATCAAGATGCTTGCGGATGCCGCGCGGGGTCAGACGGACCATCTCCCGCAGGGTCTTGGAGAGCTTGTCGGTATCCACACGGCCCGTCCCCATGGTATCGACATAGAGCGCGACAGGCTCGGGAACACCGATCGCATAGGCGAGCTGGATCTGACACTTGTCGGCAAGATTCGCCGCGACGACGTTCTTGGCAAGGTACCGCGCCGCATAGGCCGCCGAACGGTCCACCTTGGTCGGATCCTTGCCCGAGAATGCACCGCCGCCATGCAGCGCCGCGCCGCCATAGGTGTCCACGATGATCTTGCGGCCGGTCAGGCCCGCATCGCCATCGGGGCCGCCGATCACGAAGCGCCCGGTCGGGTTCACCAGAAGCCGGTCATCGGGCAGCTCCCAGCCCTCGGGGAAGGCGGCCTTGATGTAGGGCTTGACGAGCTCGCGAATCTCCTCCTGCGTGAGGTTTTCGGAATGCTGGGTCGACACGAGCACCGTGTCGAGCCCGACCGGCTGGCCGTCCTCGTATTTGAGCGTCACCTGGCTCTTGGAGTCGGGGCCGAAGCCGGGCTGCTTGCCCGATTTGCGGTCCTCGGCCATCAGGCGCAGGATGCGGTGCGAGAACTGGATCGGCGCGGGCATCAGCTCGTCAGTCTCGCGGCAGGCATAGCCGAACATGATACCCTGGTCGCCGGCACCTTCCTCGCCCTTGTCGCCCTCATCGACGCCCAGCGCGATGTCGGAGGACTGCGAGTGCAGCCGGTTGACCACTTCCATCGTCTTCCAGGAGAACCCCTCCTGATCATAGCCGATGTCCTTGACGGCGTCGCGGGCGATCTCCTCGACGCGCTTGGTCACGCTGTCGGGGCCGCGCACTTCGCCGGCGATGCTGACATGGTTGGTGGTCGCCATTGTCTCGCAGCCGACGCGCACATCGCTTGCCTCGCTGAGATAGGCGTCGAGGATCGCATCCGAAATCCGGTCACAGACCTTGTCTGGATGCCCTTCGGACACCGATTCACTGGTGAACAGCCAGGTTCTTTTGCTCATTTCTTCTCTCCTTCCATCTTGAATGTCGCCTTGTTGATCAGGCGATCTTGCGCTCCGGCTCGGGACGGGCCCGCTCCGGAGTATAGCTGAGGCTGGGCTGCAGCCACGTCTCGACATCGGCCACGCTCATCCCCTTGCGGGCGGCGTAGTCCTCGACCTGGTCGCGACCGATACGGCCGATGCCGAAATAAGCGGATTTCGGATGCGCGAAGTAGAGCCCGGACACCGCCGCGGCGGGCCACATCGCGCAGGACTCGGTGAGCCGCAGGCCGGTATGTTCCGGCGCGTCGAGCAGTTCGAACAGGGTGCGCTTCTCGGTGTGATCCGGGCACGCCGGATAACCCGGCGCGGGCCGGATACCGCGGTATTTCTCCGCGATCAGGTCCTCGTTCGCCAGCTTCTCGTCGGAGGCATAGCCCCACAGCGACTTTCGCACCCGCTCATGCAGCGCCTCGGCATACGCCTCGGCGAGCCGGTCGCCGAGCGCCTGCACGAGGATCGAGTCGTAATCGTTGCCCTCGGCCTTGAGCCGGTCGGAGATCGTGTGCACCTCGGGGCCGGTGGTCACGGCGAAGCCGCCGATCCAGTCCGGCGTGCCTTTGGGCGCCACAAGATCGGCCAGGCACATCGACGCGCGATCGCCGGACTTCGAGCCCTGCTGGCGCAGCATCGGCAGGCGGCGCCATTCCTTGCGCCGGTCCTCGTCCGCCCACACCACGACATCGTCGCCGTCGCTGTTGGCGGGCCAGAGCCCCACCACGCCGCGCGGGGTGAACCAGTTCTCGTCGATGATCCGGCCGAGCATCGCATGCGCGGCGTCGAAAAGCTCGCGCGCCGTCTCGCCCATGCGCGGATCCTTGAGGATCTGCGGGTATTTCCCCTTCATCTCCCAAGTGTTGAAGAACGGCGTCCAGTCGATGTAATCCACCAGCTCCCCGACGCTGATATCGTCGATCACCGTCAGGCCCGGCGTCTGCGGCGCAGGCGGGGTGTAGCTGTCCCACTCGCCGTCGAGGGCATTGGCGCGCGCCTCGGCGATCGGGGTGGTGGGGCGCTCGCTCTTCTGCGCCGAGCCGTCGCGCAGCTTGGCATAGTCGCCCTTCACCCCGGCGAGGAATTCGTCGCGCGCGGTCTTCGACAGCAGCTTGGAGACCACGCCGACGGCCTTCGAGGCATCGTCGACATGGATCACGCCGTGCTCATATTCCGGCTCGATCTTGATCGCGGTGTGCTTTTTCGAGGTTGTCGCCCCCCCGATCAGCAGCGGCAGATCGAGCCCGGTGCGCTTCATCTCGGCTGCCACGTCCACCATCCGGTCGAGCGACGGCGTGATCAGCCCCGACAGACCGATGATGTCGGCCTTCTCTTCCTTGGCCTTGGCGAGGATGTCCTCGGTGGGCACCATCACGCCCATATCGACCACGTCGTAGTTGTTGCACTGCAGCACGACGCC
>PUKW01000224.1 GCA_003550665.1 Paracoccaceae bacterium
CCTCGGCGTCGAACTTGCCGATGGCGACGAGGTCCTTGTCGAGCTGCTCCCACAGCTCGGTGCGCACCACGCCGGGGCCGTAGCCGTTGACGGTGATGTTGTGCTCGACGAGCGCCTTGGCCCCGCCATTGATCATCGCGAGCACCGCGTGCTTGGAGCAGGCATAGGGCACCACGTCATCGAAGGCCTGGCGCGACAGGATCGAGCCGACATTGATGATCTTGTAGGGGCCGTTGTCCTTGCCCTGAGCGATCATCTGCTTGGCCGCTTCCTGCATCCCGATCAGCGTGCCGAGCGCGTTGACCTCCATGATCTGGCGGAAGTTCTCCTCGGTGACGTCGAGAAACATCAGCGGTTTGTTGATGCCGGCATTGTTGAGCATCACGTTGAGCGAGCCGAACGCCTCCACCGTGGCGGCGACGGCGGCGGCCATCTGCGCGCGGTCGGTGACATCGAGCTTCGCGGCGATGGCGCGCCCCACGCCGGCGGCGTTGATTTGCTCGGCGACCGCGTTCGCACCGTCCGCGTTGACATCGGCAAGGCAGACATTCGCGCCCTGCTTGGCAAGATACTGGCCGATCGCGGCGCCCATCCCCTGTGCGCCGCCGGTGATCAGCGCGTTCTTTCCCTTGAGCCGTTCGGGGTCCATCGGGTCCTCCTCCTATGCGGTTTCCTGTTGCGCAAGGCGTCCTCGGCGCGAGCTTGCGCGCGGTGCAGCGCCTCGCCCACGGTGACGCGGCGGCGCAGCATGTCGTGAAACTCCTCGCCGCAGATCTGGATGATCTCGGCGATGCAGGGCAGCGGCGGGCGCGGCCAGAACTGCAGCTCGTCGCGCCACGACATCTCGTCCACGGCCTCGAAGATCGGCGAGAGCCGGCGCAGCTCGGGATCCGCACCCACCGAATAGCGCGGCGCGGTGCGCGAGCCGTTCTGAACGTAAAGCTTCTGCGCCTCGGGCGCGGTGAACACCCGCAGCGCCTCGGCCGCCGCGGCCTGGCGCTCGGCCGGCAGATTGGCCGGAATGCCCAGCATGTAGCCGCCCACCGGCGCGATGCAGCGCCCGCCGGGGCCGGCCGGATGCGGCAGATAGCCGGTGCTCGCGCATGCGGGCGACTCGGCATCGAGCTCGAAATATGGCGCCAGCAGCGTGTAGCCATAGGCCATGGGCACGCGCCCGGCCGCGTAGGGGCGCACGCGCTCGTACCACGACATCGACAGGATATCGGGCGGCGAAAACTCCAGCAGCGCCACCAGGAATTCGGCCGCCGCGCGTCCGCCCGGCGTGTCGATGGCGGGGCGCGGGGCCGCACCGGCGAGTGCCGTCGCGTCGAACCCGCCGGCCTTGCGCGGCAGCTCGACGACGGGCTGGCCGAAATCGGCGCAGGTCATCATGAAGGTATGCCCCAGCGCCGTGCCGCGCGCCGCGTTCCAGGCGATGCCGTAGCGCCCGCGCCGCGGGTCGTGGAACCGCGCGGCGGCATGGAGCACGTCATCGGTGCTCTCGGGCGGTTCGAGCCCGGCCGCTGCGAACAGGTCGCGCCGGTAGAACAGAAGCTCCGGCGTGGTCTGGCTGGGCACGCCGTAGGCCCGCCCGCCCCAATGCGTCGCCTGCCAGCCGGCGGTGTGGAAATCCGCCGGGTCGAGCGCATCGGTGTCCATGACCGTGTCAAGCGGCGCGAGCACGCCGCGCGCGACATATTCGCCCAGCCAGGGCAGGTCGACCGCGATGATGTCGTATTGGCTGCTGCGGCGCTCGGCGTTGCGCAGTCCCTCGCTGCGCAGCCGGTCGATGGAGAAGGCGCGCTGGTGGATCTTGGTGCCGATGACCTGCTCGAACTGGCGCTTGAGCGCCTCCATGACCATGAAGGTCGGATCGCTATGCACCAGGATGCGCAGGCCCCCGGGCAGCGCGAGCGGCTCGGGCAGGACCTGCGGCGGCTGGATCGCCCGGGCCTGCATGTAGGAGCCGCCATAATAGTAGTCACGCGTCTCCTCGGGGGCCGGGGCATCGAAGGCCGTCTGCGCGATGCGCCGCACGCGCCCCGACAGCACCGTCCACGCATCGAGCAGCCGCGCCGAGGGGTGCAGCGAGAAGCTCTTGCCCGTTCGCGTGCGCGGGCGCTGCTCGATCAGGCCGGCATCGACCATCGCGCGCAACCGGCGCAGCGCCGTCGCATAGGGCACGCCCGCCACCGCCAGCAGCGAGGTCTGGGTGACCGGCTTGGCCTCGAGATGGTTGCGGATCAGATGCGTGGCCATGTTGAAATACGGGTCCGTGGTTGAGAGTTCGAGCGCGGCGCCGATCTCGCTGCGCAGGCTGTCAAGAAAGCCGGTGATCCAGATCATCTCGCTCTGACTGGCCGGCGCGATCGACATTGCCTTGTCCTTGCCTCGTTCCTCCGGATGGCTCGGCACCGGCGCCGCGATGTTCATTCTGGGTGTCTGGCGCTTCATCGGGCGTCGCCTCCCTATTGGGTGCCTTGTCGCGGCACGACGTTACATCGGCCAGATATCCGGATCGGACACACTTTTGTTCAGATCGGATAATTTTGCACGGGGCGGCACGGGGCGGGCCGCGCAATATCACGGCACTCGTGTATCAACGGCGCCGATGATTCCCGGCCATGGCCGGGCTTGGCCCGCAGGACGACACCAAGGCTCAAGGGAGGACCCCGAAATGACCAAGCCGCGTATCGGCACGCTGACTGCCACCGCCGCACTGATGGCCGGCCTCGCCGCGCCTGCCGCCGCCGACACCGTCCGCATCGGCATCACCCAGAACGATGTGGGCGTGGACAGCTACCAGACCACCTACGAGCAGGCCTTCATCGACGCCGCCGAAGAGCGCGACGATGTCGAAACAATCGTGCTCGACGCCGGCGGCGACGTGGCGCTGCAGATCAACCAGATGCAGGACCTGATCCAGCAGCAGGTCGATGCGATCATCGTGTGGCCCACCGACGGCACCGCGCTCGTTCCCGCGGTGCGCAACGCCTATCAGCGCGACATCCCGGTGATCGTGACCAATTCGAACATCGCCGAGGAGGGCATGGAGTTCATCGCGGCCTTCTCCGGCCCGGACAACATTCAGCAAGGCGCCTCGGCGGCCGAGCTGATGTGCGAGGGGCTCGACGGCGAGGGCGAGATCGTCCAGATCACCGGCCAGCCCGGCTACACCACCGCCATCGAGCGCCAGGAGGGCTTCGAGGACGAGCTCGCCGAGATCTGCCCCGGCATCGAGATCATCGCCACCCAGCCCGGCGACTGGAACCGCGAGCGCGCGCAGTCGGTTATGGAGGATTTCCTCACCCAGTACGACAATATCGACGGGGTCTATTCCGGCGATGACAACATGGGGATCGGCGCGCTCAACGCCGCCAAGGATGCGGGCCGCGCCGAGGGCATGGTCTTCGTGGGGGCGACCAACTTCGCAGTCGGATACGACGCGATGGCCGAGGGCGAGTATTACGGCTCGATCTACCAGTCGCCGGTCGATGACGCGCGCGCCGCGCTGCAGACCGCGCTCGACGTGCTCGCCGGCGAGGATGTCCCCAATCTCAACTACTTCGAGACGCCGAAGATCGACCAGTCCAACATGGACGAGTTCGACCGTCCGGTGTTCTGAGACCCGGCGCGGGGCGCGGCACGACCCGCGCCCCGTTGGGCACCCGCCGCGCGCGGGACACGACTGACCGGATTACGGGAGGAGCGTAAGATGGTGCTGAGCCGCCTCAGGGGCGCGGGCCCCGCCGTCGCACGGCAGGGTCTTCTGATCGCGTTCATCGTCTTCATGATCGGCTTCGGGCTGATCTCCGAGCGGTTCCTGTCGCTCGACAACATCGCCTCGGTGCTGCGCCAGTCCACGATCATCGGGGTGATGGCGCTCGGGGTGACGATCGTGGTGATCGGCGGTAATCTCGACCTGTCCGTGGGCTCGATGCTGTCGTTCTCCACGGTGCTCGTCGTGGATCTGCACGACAAGCTCGGCCCCGAGATCGGCATTCCGGTGATGTTCGCCGCCACGCTGACCCTCGGCGCCATAAACGGCTTTCTCGTCGGGGTGATGCGGCTCAACTCGCTGATCGTGACGCTCGGGATGCTCTCGGCGATCCAGGGGCTGATCCTGATCTATTCGGGCGGCCAGAACGTTGACATCTCCAATCAGAGCGGCACCTGGTTTCGCGTGTTCGGGCGCGAGAGCTTCATGAACATCGCCGTGCCGATCTGGATATTCCTGACGCTCGCGCTGATCCTGCACCTGATCATGAGCTACACGCCCTTCGGTCGGCGCGTCTTCGCGGTGGGCGGCAACCCGACCGCATCGGTGTTCTCGGGCATCAAGCGCAGCCGGGTGGTGTTCATGACCTACATGATCTCGGCCTTCTGCGTCGGCGTCGCCGCGCTGATCCTCGGCAGCCGGGTGATGGGCTCGCAGAACACCGTCGGGCAGGGTTACGAGCTTCTGGTGCTCGC
>PUKW01000038.1 GCA_003550665.1 Paracoccaceae bacterium
ACCTACGATCAACTCTGGGCAGCCGTCGGCCAGGTCTGCGACCTGTTCTCAGACGAGGAGTGCTACAACTTCTTCAAGGCAGCAGGCTATGAAGCCGATTAACCGCGACACGCTCTAGAGCGCGTCGCGTTCATTCGCATTCATGGACCACGCTCTAACCCTTTGAAGTCGCATGCTCAAAGAGCGCAAAACCGCTCCCCACTTTTGCGCAACCTGTTCAACCCCGCGCCAGCATCGCGAGCCGGATCATCGCGCGCTCCATTACCGGCATCGCGGGGGCGTTGCGCGTCGAGCGCAGCGCGAGGTCGGTCTCCACGAGCGTGGCGAGCGCGCGCTCGAGGCGGCGCCGGTCCCAGCCGCGCAACTGCTTTTGCATCCGCTCGCGGCGCTTGATGTTGCGCTGCTGGCGCAACGCTGCGCCGCCATCGACGGCGGCGGCGTGCAGCGTCCGGAAATGGCGCAGCGCCCCGATGCACAGTGCGACGGGCGTTACCCCCTGCGCCTCGAGCCGGCGCAGGATCGGGGCGAGGGCGGCGAGCCGGGCCTCGGCGGCGGCGTCGATGGCGTCGTCGAGCGCGGCCTCCCGGCTTTCCGGCGCGCAGGCGGCGACCTCGGCGGATGTCAGCGGTGCCGCGTCGCCGTGCTTGTAGAGCGCGATCTTCTCGATGGTCTGGCGCAGCTCGCCGGGATCGAGCCCGCCGGCGAGCGCCATCAGATCGTCCATCGCGCCGCCGGGCGCGAGCCCGGCATCGCGCAGCATCGCCTCGACCTCGTCGCGGCCCGGCGGGTCGTCATAGATCGCGGCGGCATAGGCGTTGTGCCGCTCCTCGAAAAGCTTGCGCAGCGCCGATCCGGGGCGCAGCGTGCCCGCCGTGACCACGAGATTGGCATCACCCGGCGCCCACGCCTCGAGGGCGGCGCGGCAGGGCTCCGCGATGCCGTCGCCGGCCTCCTCGATGAAGACCGCGCGCGGGCCGGGGAAAAACCCGCGCGCCTTGACTGCATCGACAAGCGCGGCGGCATCGCGTCGCAAGGCCGGCCCCTGAAGCCGCGTGAGCCGCATCTCCTCCGCGCCCTCGGGGCCGATCAGCGCCGCGATGACCTTCTGTCGGCGCAGCGCCACGCGCATCGCGTCCGCGCCATGGATCAGCAGCCCCGCCACCCCGGGGTCGGGGCGCGCGAAATACCGCGCGGCGTCGCGCGGCGCGAGTTTCACGGCGCGGCCCAGTCGCCCGCGGTGGCGGTCAGGTCGGTGGCGATGCGGTCGGCGAGGATGCGCATCAGCCGCCCGCGCGCATCCTCGCGCGCGATGCGTTCCGCCAGTGCATCTTCGGTCTTGGACCAGCCGGTGAAGCTTTCGGCGCGGCCCTCATGCACGGTGTCGTCATCTTCGAGATGGCGCACCGCGTAGCGCACGCGCCCCGTCGCGGTGCCGCGCGTCGCGCCTTCGCCGCGCACGGTGGCGATGTCGTCGGTGGTCACGTCGATGTCGAAGGAGAGCGCGTAGCGCGGCGCGTCGGGCCGGCCGAAGCGCTCCTCGAGGCGTTCGACGAAGGCGAAGCCGTCGGGGTTGTCGGGGTCGTCCGCGCGGATCCGCCCGCGCAGCTCCGCCGCCGCCCCGCCGGACGCAAGGGTCGGCGCAAAGCCGCAGGCCGCCAGCGTCGGCAGTGCGGCGAGCGCCGCGATCAGGCGGCGCCGCTCAGACGACCACATTCACGATCCGCCCCGGCACGACGATCAGCTTGCGCGGCGCGGCGCCTCCGAGCGCGCGCTGCACGGCCTCGTCGGCCAGCGCGGCCTTCTCGATCTCGGGCTGCGGCAGGTCGCGCGCCACGCGGATCTCGGAGCGGCGCTTGCCGTTGATCTGCACCGGCAGGGTGATCTCGTCATCCACCAGAAGCGCGGGATCGGCCTCGGGCCAGCGCGCCTCGGCCACGAGCCCGTCGCCGCCGCACAGCGCCCAGACATCCTCGGCCAGATGCGGCACCATCGGCGCCATGAGCTGCGCCATCGCGCGCATCGCGGCGCGTTTCGCCTCCCCGCCGGCGTCCGATTTCGCGACCGTGTTGGTCAGCGCGTAGAGCGCGGCCACCGACTTGTTGAAGGCGAAGCCCTCGATGCCGCGCGTGACGTCATGGATCGCGCGGTGCGCGGCCTTGTCGAGCGCTGCATCTGCATCGCTGGCGAGCGCGGTGCTCTCGGCGGCCTCGGCGGCGAGGCGCCAGACCCGGGCGAGGTGCTTGTGCGCGGCCTCGGCGCCCGCGACGGTCCACTCGACGTCGCGCTCCGGCGGGCTGTCGGAGAGGATGAACCAGCGCGCCGTGTCGGCGCCGTACTGGCCGATGATCGTCACCGGGTCGACGACGTTCTTCTTGGATTTCGACATCTTCGCCTGGGCGATCGTCTCGACGGGCGCGCCGGTGGCCTTGAGCTTGCCGTCCGCGACCTCCTCGGGCAGGTGATAGACCGGTCGGCCGCGCTCGTCGCGGGTGAAGGTGACCTCGTGAGTGACCATGCCCTGCGTGAAGAGCGCGTTGAAGGGCTCGATGGCCTTGGCAGGCAGATGCCCGGTGCGGTGCATCGCGCGCGCAAAGAAGCGCGAATACAGAAGATGCAGGATCGCGTGCTCGATGCCGCCGATATACTGATCGACATTCATCCAGTATTCGGCGGCGTCTAGGTCGGTCGGGGTCTCGGCGCGCGGGGCGGTGAAGCGGGCGAAATACCACGAGCTGTCCACGAAGGTGTCCATCGTGTCGGTCTCGCGTCGGGCCTCCGCGCCGCATTGCGGGCAGGCGCAGGGCGCCCAGTTCGGATGCCGGTCGAGCGGATTGCCGGGCTGGTCGAAGGCGACGTCGTCGGGCAGCCGGATTGGCAGGTTCTCCTTGCGCTCGGGCACCACACCGCAGGTCTCGCAATGCACGACGGGGATCGGGCAGCCCCAGTATCGCTGGCGCGAGATGCCCCAGTCGCGCAGGCGGTACTGCGTCACGCCCTGGCCGACGCCGTTCTTTTCGCAGATCTCGATGGCGGTCTCGATAGCGGCCTCGCCGGTCTGGATCTCGCCGCCCGCGAGCGGGCGGACATAGCGCACCGGCTCGGTCTTGGGCGGCACATAGGCCGTGTCTTCGATCCTGAGCGGCGTGTCCTTCGGTTCGAAGACCTCGATCACGTCGAGCTCGTATTTGCGTGCGAAGTCGAGGTCGCGCTGATCATGGGCGGGCACGCCGAAGATCGCGCCGGTGCCGTAATCCATCAGGATGAAATTGGCGATATAGACCGGCAGCTCCAGCGCCGCGTCGAAGGGATGGCGCACCCGGATGCCGGTATCGAGCCCGGTCTTCTCGGCGGTCTCCAGCGCCTCCTCCGAGGTGCCCATGCGCCGGCATTCGGCCACATAGGCGGCCACGGCGTCGTCATGGCGCTCGAGATGCCTGGCCAGCGGGTGATCGGCCGAGATCGCGGCGAAGGTCGCGCCAAGCAGCGTGTCGGGCCGGGTCGAGAACACCTCGAGCGCCTCGAACCCCTCAGGCGCGCCCACCGTCGAGAAGGCGAATTGCAGCCCGCGCGAGCGCCCGATCCAGTTGCGCTGCATGGTGCGCACCTTCTCGGGCCAGTTCTCGAGCCCGTCGAGCGCCTCCAGAAGCTCCTCGGAATAGTCCGAGATACGAAAGAACCACTGCGTGAGCTCGCGCCGCTCCACCGGCGCGCCCGAGCGCCAGCCCTTGCCGTCCTCGACCTGCTCATTGGCGAGCACCGTCATGTCCACAGGGTCCCAATTCACGGTGGCGTTCTTGCGATAGACGAGCCCGGCCTCGAGAAAGTCGAGAAACATCGCCTGCTGCTGGCCGTAGTATTCGGGATCGCAGGTGGCGAATTCGCGCGACCAGTCGATCGACAGGCCCAGCGGCGTCATCTGGTCGCGCATGTCGGCGATGTTGCGGTAGGTCCAGTCCTTGGGGTGGCCGCCCTCGTCCATCGCTGCGTTCTCGGCGGGCATGCCGAAGGCGTCCCAGCCCATCGGATGCAGCACCGCGTAGCCCTGCGCCATCTTCGTACGCGCGACGACATCGCCCATCGTGTAATTGCGCACATGGCCCATATGGATGCGCCCCGACGGGTAGGGGAACATCTCGAGGACGTAGTATTTCTCGCGCGTCGCGTCGCGCCGGGCGGTGAAGACGCCGGCCTCATGCCAGGCGCGCTGCCAGTGCGGCTCGCTGGTGGCGGGGTCGTAACGGCGCGGCTCGGTCATGGCATCCTCGGCGCAGGGCGGATCTGCGCCGGTGATACCGCCCGGCCGCGCCGGGGTCCAGAGCAGCCTTATTCGGCGGGCGCGGGCGCCGGCCGGGCGGCGGCATCGAGCTCCTCGCGCAGGCGCGCCTCCTCGGCCGCCTTGGGCTTGGTGAAGCGCGCCAGCATCAGATAGGCGACAGGCGTGACATAGAGCGT
>PUKW01000039.1 GCA_003550665.1 Paracoccaceae bacterium
CCAGTTTTAAGAAAATCTCGGTTTTCTCGTAAGAATTGTGCTCCGTTATGGCGATTCCGTCCAATCCCATCTCACGGGCCCGGAGAAGCACTTCATTTGGAGCACCTATAGCATCATAGGAGTGGCCGGTATGAACATGCAGATCAATTTTCACAATTATGCTCCTGGAAATTAAAGTTTCCCTGTGATTATACACCAGGATTGCATCTTAAAAAAGGAAAATATAAAAATCCTCTAATTCCTTATACAACATACAACCTTATGCTTTCCACACTTCAAGGGTTCTGCCCTTCTCCCATGTCATGTCCGGTCTTGTAATTGACAAATTCCTCAAAGGAAACCGGAGGTAATTCAAAAATTTGCTTCCTGCCGGCAAGTGACTCGTGAATCTTTTCTTTCAACTCTACACTGCCGGAACCGGAAACAATTAATTTGTAGGGCAAGTTGCGATCATACAGACCTTAAAGAAACAGGCCTGCGTCCTCTTTTCTCTGGTTCTCATCGATGAAAACATAGCCTTGATTTTTACCCAGTTCCAGTTCAATTTTCGCTAGAAATTGCAGTTGAGAGGTGAAAAACTGCTTGTTTTCTTCGATGTCAAGATTTAAAAATAAGGTTTCTCCCCTTGCTTTTTTAGCTCGTCCAGCAAAAAGCACATAAGGGTAGCCTTACCCGCTTGTATTGGCCCGACAATCATGGTTATTTCTTTTTTTGCTATGTGAGCGCGAACTCCATTGATAAGCCTTCTTTTAATCATATTTATGTTTTAGCACGAGAATATTTAAAGTCAACTTATAATATTGTCGAGTTAACCGCTGTTGCACCAAATGCGCAAACTGTTTTTGAGGTGATAATATGGGCCTTGACAGCTTCGCTTCGCGTGAGCCGGACGACCTGGTGCTGACTGAAGATGACGAGAAAACCTTCGAGGGGACTGGTATAGAGCTTTGCGGCGGCATTTTAAGCGGCGACGATAGCTCTTTCCGGGGCAAAGTTTGCAGTACACTTGTCGAAGAAGTAACGAATGAATCGCTCTATAATGAGAGGCTCCCTCCGGAAACCGTGAAGAAAATGGCTGAAACACTCTCAAAACATACACCTGCGGAGCTAGCCGGCATTAATTTAAGCGTAAACGCTTATGACGATCGCACTGAGAAAGAAATGGCCGGGCTGCAAAAATTTTTCCGGGTTTGCGCCGAGCGTGGACTTGGTATCATCGGCTGGTGGTAAGAAATAATTTAACTGGCGCTACAGCGCAATTCCGGCCACTGCCTGGGAATCAGGCCCCATGCAGAATTGCTTTACTTTAACAGCCGCCTCAGGTAAAATTTTAGCTGTGAAATGAAAGGAGCTCTTTTTATGCACATTATCCCGGGACTGGGGCTTGCCGCCCTGGGAGCCGCTTTGTTCACCCTGGCTTTTCCACCTTATGACCTCTGGCCCCTGGCATTCGTCTGGATGGTGCCGGTCATGGTTTCCGTACACCGGCTCATGCCGGAACGACTTTCCGGCCTGGCCATGGGAATCGGGGTGGGCGGTTTTTTCTGGGGATACTTCGGCGGCATGTTTGAAGGCATCCTCTACATGCAATACCTTCCCCTGTTTATTGGCCTGGCTGCAGCCCTTGTCGGCAGCAGGGAAAAAGCTTTCCATACCCGAACGGGCTACCGCTGGTTTATCCTGCAGGGAGCCCTGCTCTGGGTGGGCATCGAGATGATCCGCGGATTTATACCGGTTGCCGGAACATGGGGCTTTGCCGCTTATTCTTTGTACCGGCAGCCCTGGCTGATTCAGCCGGTCAGTATCTTCAGCATTTACGGCATGAGCCTGGTAATCATGCTGGTCAATTATGCTCTGGCCCTGGTTGTACTGGCTGAAATCGATCGCCGCAGTAAACCCGGGAAAACAGATTTCAAAATCAACCCCTTCAGCGCCCGGCGCCGGCTGAAGATAGTTCTTGCCGTAATGCTGGCCTGGGCTGGTTTAAGCCTGGCGCTATATGACTTACCCGGGCCGGAATTAAAAGTAGCCGCCGTTCAACCCGGCTTTGTTATATCTAAGGAAAGCGCTTCTCCCCTGGCAAGGACCGGGGAAGAAGGCCTGCCGGCTATTGCCGAGCTAACCGCCCGGGCTTCGGAACAGGGTGCCCGCTTCATTGTCTGGCCGGAAGGGTTCCTTTCATATGACCCCCAAGAAACAGAAACAGAGTTCTTCCGGGAACTCGCCCGTAGAAACAGGGCGTACCTGGCCATAGGCTATGTGGTACAGACAGAAAAAGGGCTGCGCAACGAAGCAACGGTACTGTCGCCGAACGGCGACTTCCTCGGCATTTACGGCAAAGACCATCCCGTAACCTTTGCCGGAGAAACCAGCATTACCCGGGGAGAGTACCCCGTTTATGACACAAGTATAGGAAGTATCGGAACAATAATCTGTTATGACCTTGACTTCACAGGTACCGCCCGTAGGGTTGCGGGTAATGGAGCAGAAATAATCGGGGTTCCCTCCTGGGACTGGCCGGCAATAGCCCACAAGCATTATTCGCATGTGGTATTCAGGGCAGTTGAAAACAGGGTTGCCATGATCAAGGCCGATACGGCCTATGATTCAGCAATTATTGATCCATACGGGAATATTGTTAAAAAACATGTCAGTACCAACCCCGAACAGGCTGTTCTAGCCGCCGCTCTTGCCCCCGGAACACCCCATGCGCCCGCGGTCATGCTGGGCGACTGGGTCGGCTGGCTGAGCCTGGCCGGAATGGCCTTTTTCGCAGGGCTTGATATCTTTGGCTCCCAAGGTAGCTTACAAAAAAACAGGAGGCAGGGCGATGATCAGAAAATGGAGCACCAAGAACCGAGGCGAAGAGCTTAAAGCAGTTAAACAGGGAAAAGCGACCCGGTTATTATAGGCGGCGGTGGCAGTTAAAACACCGGCGGTTATTCCGCCGCTTGATTTTAGTTGCGTAAAAATAGTAAAAGTTGAGTAAAGATAAACAGCATCGGCAATTCAATCAAGGATTCAACTGCAAGAACCAGAGGAATTAATGGTTGTCCCGGAAACACTGCAACAGCAATAACTATTGCTAACGGAGCGTTACGGGCTAATATGGTTATAATCAAGCTCGCTCCTTCCTGGTCGGTAAGGTTGAAAAAGTGTCCCAAAACTCGGCCCAGGGAAAAGTTAACCAGGAAAAATAGGGAAACAGGAAGGATTAGTCTTAAGACCAGGCTTAAGTTTTCTATTAGTATTATGCCCTGGAAAGCAAACATAGCTGCTATAGCCAGACTTAAAAAAAGTGCCTGCCCAAAATCTATTTTTTCAAGAACCCGGCTTTGGAACCATTCTTTCCCTTTAAATTTTAAGATTACGTATCTTACGATAACGGCTGTGATAAAAGGTATTAACAAAACCCGGATAAAACTTTCCAAGAAAATAATCGGTTCGATATCGACAACAGCTCCAGCAAAAATAAATAAGTATACCGGTATACCGGCATTAGAATAAGCTGCAGTAAAAGATTCCACGGTAGCAATGCCGTGGATAAAGCCAGGTTTCCACCGGCAATTCCGGTAAAAACCGCCCCCAGGCCCTTCCCTGCAACCCTGGCGGCGGCAACAATGTTTTTACTTGCTTTCCTGAGCTCTTACGTCTTGTATCCCGGATACCTTAACTGGTAGCTCAGTGTAGGAATAACACAACAAGTTGGCTTGATGATCGACTTTTTCTTGGAACTGCTTTTTGCCGTTCAAGCGCTGGGCTATTTCTGGCTGATTGTTTTTGCTCTTATTCTTGTGGCTTTGGAAGTTTTGATATTACATAAATTTAAAATTGTGGAGGTTTAAAGGTATGTGGACCATTAAAAAAATTAAGATGACAGTTTTGACCTTGCTCGCAGTTAGTATGGTGTTTAGCTTACTGGTTATAAATACTGCCGGGGCGGAAACAGTTAAAGTAATCAACGAAGATATCTCCAAGACTGCCGGCGACCTGGAAATTCCACCCGGGACCGAAGTAAACGGCAACGTTACCCTGAACCTGGGTCAACTCTCGGTTTACGGCACTATAAACGGCAATGTGGACAATAACATGGGGGAAGTTAATATTTTCGGAGATGTGAACGGAAATGTGGAAGCCAACATGGGCCAGGTTGTCGTGGACGGCAACGTCAGCGGTGATGTCAAGGCCCGCATGGGTGAAGTTAGAATCAACGGTTCAGTTGGTGGCAGCTTAGATGCCGGGCTTGGCGCAACCAGGGTGGATGGTACGGTAGGGGGAAATGTTGACTCCGGTTTCGGTGATTTAACCCTTAACGGCAGCATTGGCGGAGATGTTCACAGCAAGGGCGGCAATATCTTCATCGGGGGAACGGTTAACGGCGATGTCCACCTGCAAAGAGGTGTAGTTGAACTGGGCCCG
>PUKW01000083.1 GCA_003550665.1 Paracoccaceae bacterium
GGAATCGGCGCGCCGGTGATCTTGGTGCGGTTCACCGCCACCATGCCGAATTCGAGCGACCGGCTCATGCGGTAGATGCGGCGCGGGTTCTGCGTGTGCAGATAGGCGACGAGCCCGTATTCGAGCGCGTTGGCCCGCGCCACGACCTCCTCCTCGTCGGAAAAGCAGGTGATCGGCGCGACGGGGCCGAAGGTCTCCTCGTGCATGATCTGCGCTGCGTCGGGCACATCGGCGAGCACCGTGGGCGCATGAAAGAGCGCGCCGAGATCGGGGCGCGGCCCGCCCGTGAGCTGGCGCGCGCCCTTGGCGACGGCGTCGTCGACATGCTCGGCCTGCTTGGCCATCGCGGCCTCGTTCATCAGCGGGCCGATATCGGGATCGTCCATGCCGGTGCCGATCGTCAGCGCCTCGCTCGCCGCGGTGAAGCGGGCGCAGAATTCGTCGTAGATCCCGTCCTGCACGTAAATGCGATTCGCGGCGAGGCAGTCCTGGCCGGAGGTCGCGTATTTGGCCTTGATCGCCTCCTCGACGGCCTGGTCGAGATTGACGTCGTCGAACACGATCACCGGCGCGTGGCCGCCAAGCTCCATCACCAGCCGCTTGATATTGGCCGCCGACTGCTCATAGAGCAGCCGCCCGACTTCGGTCGAGCCGGTAAACGAGAGCGCCCGCACGCGCGCATCCGCCGTCCATTCCGGCCCGATCTCGCGCGCCTGGCCGGTGACGACATTGAACACCCCGGCGGGGATGCCGGCCCGCTCGGCGAGTTCGGCCAGCGCGAGCGCGGAGAAGGGGGTCTCGCCCGAGGGGTGCACGACCACGGGGCAGCCAATGGCGAGCGCGGCGGCGGCCTTGCGGGTGATCATCGCGCAGGGGAAGTTCCACGGCGTGATCAGCGCGGCCACACCCACCGGCTCGCGCCAAAGCTCGACCTCGGCGTCGGGCAGGTGCGAGGTGATGCCCTCGATATTGGGCCGGCGCGCCTCCTCGGCGTAGAATTCCAGAAACGAGGCGCCGTAATCGATCTCGCCGCGGGCCTCGGAGATCGGTTTGCCCTGCTCGAGCGTCATGATCCGGGCGAGATCCTCGCGCGCGGCCTCCACGAGCCGGAACCAGCGGCGCAGGATCTCGCCGCGCTCCTGCGGCAGAAGCCGCGCCCAGGGGCGGAAGGCGGCGTCGGCGGCATCCACGGCGGCGCGGGCCTCGGCGGCGCCGAGCCGGGGGACATGGCCGACAGTGCTGCCGTCGGCGGGGTTGCGCACCGGCATCGTCGCCGCGCCGGTCCAGCTGCCGCCGATGAAGGCCTGCTCGCGAAACAGCGCGGTGTCGCTCAGCGTCGCGGTGATGGTGGTCTCGGTCATGCGCGTCTTTCCTTGAGCTTGGTGCGGTGTCGCGCAGTTCATAGCCGCTCCGGCGGCGGACGGCCATCCCGTGCGGGCGACCCGGAAATGCCGGTTGCTGGTCTTGCGGGCTCATCCCCGCTTTCCCACATACCTTGCGAGGCCCGCGAGGGGTGTGCCGCAAAGCGGGCGCCCGGGCGGGCGCTTGGGTCAAGGAGAGTATGATGAACCTGGAGAAATTCACCGAACGCGCCCGCGGCTTCCTGCAGGCGGCGCAGACCATCGCGATGCGCGAGGATCACCAGCGGATCGTGCCCGAGCACCTGCTCAAGGCGCTGCTCGACGACGATCAGGGCATGGCGGCCAATCTCATCAAGCGTGCTGGCGGTGCGCCCGATCAGGTCGCCAAGGCGGTCGATCTCGCGCTTGGCAAGGTGCCGCAGGTCTCGGGCGATGCCTCGCAGACCTATATCGACCAGAAGACCGCGAAGGTGCTCGACGAGGCGGAAAAACTCGCCGAGAAGGCCGGTGACAGCTACGTGCCCGTCGAGCGGATGCTCACGGCGCTGGCGATGGTGCGCTCGGGCGCGCGCGAGGCGCTGGAAGCCGGCGCGGTGAGCGCGCAGAAGCTCAATGAGGCGATCAACGACCTGCGCAAGGGCCGCACCGCCGATTCGGCGAGCGCGGAGGACAGCTACGAGGCGCTGAACAAATACGCGCACGACCTCACCGAGGCCGCGCGCGAGGGTAAGATCGACCCGATCATCGGCCGCGACGACGAGATCCGCCGCACCATGCAGGTGCTCTCGCGGCGCACCAAGAACAACCCGGTGCTGATCGGCGAGGCCGGTGTGGGCAAGACCGCGATCGCGGAGGGGCTCGCGCTGCGCATCGTCAATGGCGACGTGCCCGAGAGCCTGCGCGACAAGAAGCTGATGGCGCTCGACATGGGCGCGCTGGTGGCAGGGTCGAAATATCGCGGCGAGTTCGAGGAGCGGCTCAAGGCGATTCTGCAGGAGATCACCGCCGCCGCCGGCGAGATCGTCCTCTTCATCGACGAGATGCATCAGCTCGTCGGCGCGGGCAAGACCGAGGGCGCGATGGATGCCGCCAACCTGATCAAGCCGGCGCTGGCGCGCGGAGAGCTGCACTGCGTGGGCGCGACGACGCTCGACGAGTACCGCAAGCATATCGAGAAGGACGCGGCCCTTGCGCGGCGGTTCCAGCCGATCTTCGTGCAGGAGCCGACCGTCGAGGACACGATCTCGATCCTGCGCGGCATCAAGGAGAAATACGAGCTCCATCACGGCGTGCGGATCTCGGACACGGCGCTTGTGTCGGCGGCGACGCTGAGCCATCGCTACATCACCGACCGGTTCCTGCCCGACAAGGCCATCGACCTGATGGACGAAGCGGCGTCGCGGCTGCGCATGGAGGTCGACTCGAAGCCCGAGGAGCTCGACGCGCTCGATCGCGAGATCCTGCAAAAGCAGATCGAGGCCGAGGCGCTCAAGAAGGAGGACGACCAGGCCTCGAAGGACCGGCTCGAGCGGCTCGAAAAGGAGCTCTCGGGGCTGCAGGAGCAGTCTTCCGAGCTGACCGCCAAATGGCAGGCCGAGCGTGACAAGCTTGCCTCCGCGCGCGATCTCAAGGAACAGCTCGACCGCGCCCGCGCCGAGCTCGACCAGGCCAAGCGCGAGGGCAACCTGGCGCGTGCCGGGGAGCTGTCCTACGGCATCATCCCCGATCTGGAGCGTCAGCTCGCCGAGGCCGAGAGCCGCGAGGATGCCGGCGAGGTCGTCTCCGAGGCAGTCCGCCCCGAGCAGATCGCACAGGTCATCGAACGCTGGACGGGCATCCCCACCTCCAAGATGCTGCAGGGCGAGCGCGAGAAGCTGCTGCACATGGAAGAGGAACTCGGCAAGCGCGTGATCGGTCAGCGGCAGGCCGTCAAGGCCGTCGCCAATGCCGTGCGCCGCTCGCGCGCGGGCATCAGCGACGAGAAGCGCCCGCTCGGCTCGTTCCTGTTCCTCGGCCCCACGGGCGTGGGCAAGACCGAGCTGACCAAGGCCGTGGCGGAGTATCTGTTCGACGACGACCAGGCGATGGTGCGCGTTGACATGTCGGAGTTCATGGAAAAGCACTCCGTCGCGCGGCTGATCGGGGCGCCGCCGGGCTATGTCGGCTACGAAGAGGGCGGCGTGCTCACCGAGGCGGTGCGCCGGCGGCCCTACCAGGTGCTCCTGTTCGACGAGGTCGAGAAGGCGCATCCGGACGTGTTCAACGTGCTACTGCAGGTGCTCGATGACGGGGTGCTCACGGACGGGCATGGCCGCCATGTCGATTTCAAGCAGACGCTGATCGTGCTGACTTCGAACCTGGGCAGCCAGGCGCTTTCGCGGCTGCCCGACGGGGCCGATAGCGGACAGGCCAAGGCCGAGGTGATGGAGGCGGTGCGCGGGCATTTCCGGCCCGAGTTCCTCAACCGGCTCGACGAGACGATCGTGTTCGACCGGCTGACCCGCGACGACATGGACGCCATCGTCGACATCCAGGTGGAGCTGCTGCTGCGTCGGCTGGCCAACCGCAAGATCGTGCTCGAACTCGACAAGAGCGCGCGGACCTGGCTGGCGGATGCGGGCTACGACCCGGTCTACGGGGCGCGCCCGCTCAAGCGGGTGATCCAGCGGGCGCTGCAGGACCCGCTCGCGGAGATGCTGCTTGCTGGCGATATCACCGACGGCGATACCGTGCGGGTGCAGGCCGGGGCCGACGGGCTGATCATCGGCGACCGTGTCGGCAACTCGCATCGCGAGCCGCCGCAGGAAGCGGTGCTGCACTGACCTCAACCGACCCGTCCCGCGCCGCGGGGCGGGTCACTTGCGCAGCGCGGGAAGCCCGACGCCAGTACTCTCGAAGCCGCCATCGGCGGCGATGATCTGCCCGGTGACGTAGCTCGCCGCGGGCGAGCACAGGAAGGCGATCACCTCGGCGATCTCCAGCTCCGTGCCATAGCGATTGAGGGGAATGGCGTCGTGATAGGCGTCGATGATCTCC
>PUKW01000332.1 GCA_003550665.1 Paracoccaceae bacterium
ATCACGCAGATCGGCGCGCGTTGCGGCGAGCTCGGCTTCGAGCTCACCGAGGCGCGACGCCTCATCCGCCGCATCGGTGTCATCGGCCGCATCGGGCCGGGGCGACGTGATCTGCGGGGCGTTCACGAAGCAGGCAAGCAGCAGCTGTTCCCTGTCGGCCCTGACGGCGCGCAGCTCGATGTTGAACCTGCCCTCGCTGGTCGAGTGTCCGCCGGGCACGACGACGAACGGGTTCGCGTCGTCACAGGACGCGGCCGCCGCGCGAAATCGCGAATGCAGCGTTCGGGGCAGCATTCCCAGGAAGCTGGGGTCGGGATGGCCCTCGGTGAGGCTGAGATAGCGCTCGGTCGGGCCGAGCAGGTAGAGACACTCCAGCCGGCCGTTCATGAGAACCGCCGCGGGGGCATAGCTGTCGAGGACGATCCGCTGGCACAACTCGGCCAGCGCCGCGCGGCGATCCGTCCGCGGCGCCGCTTCGGCGGGCTTGCCGGGGCGTGCGCCGGTCGTGACATGCAGATCACCGGGGCGGCTGCGCCCGACGCAGCGCCACAGCCGGGCCTCCTTGTGCGCAAGCTCGAAGCGGCCATCGGGCGGGCCGGGCGTTTCCGCCGCCCCCAGCAGCAAGAGCCCGCCACGGCGCAGCGAAAACACGCAGAGCCCGATCACCCGCTGCTGGGCCTCCGGCCCGAGATAGATCAGCACGTTGCGGCACGATATCAGGTCGATCCGCGAAAACGGCGGATCGTAAAGCAGGTCCGCCACGGTGAAGACGATCACGTCGCGCAGCTCGGGGCGGACCCGCCAGCCGCCAGCCTCGGCCTCGAAGAACCGCGCGCGGCGCTCAGACGACACCGCATCCACGCTATCGCCGGGATAAAAGCCCTCCCGCGCCGTGGCGACCGCGTCGGGGTCGACGTCCGAGGCGAAGATCTGCAGCCCGGCCTGCGATCCCGCCGCCTCCAACGCCTCGATGCAGATCATCGCGAGGCTGTAGGCTTCTTCGCCCGTGCTGCACCCGGCGACCCAGACCCGCAGTGGCTGGTCGGGCGGTTGATCCGCGATCAGCTCCGGCAGGGCGGTGGCGCGCAGATGCTCAAAGACGGCCGGGTCGCGAAAGAATCCGGTGACATGGATCAGCAGGTCCTCCGCAAGCCGCGCGAGCTCCTCCCGGTCGGCGCGCAGCATCTCCAGATACCGCTCCGTCTCGTCCGGCGCGCACCCCGCGAGCGCCATGCGCCGGGCGATGCGGCGCTGGATCGTGCCGCTCTTGTAGAGCGTGACATCCTGCGGCGCCGTCTGCGCGACGAGCGCGATGATGGCATCGAAGTCCCGGCTTTCCCCGGCCGCCTCGGCAACGGGCCACGCGGCTGTCCGGGGCGCGCCGGCGCCGTCACCGGGATTGTCCGCAGGCTCGGGGTGCGCCGGTTGCGCCGCGCCCCCCGCCAGCTCGGCGAGCACCGCCGGCATGTCCGCGATCCTCAGGACGTGATCCACGAGGCCCGTCGCAATGGCGCTGTCCGGCATGCCGGAATAGCTTGCCTCCTGCGGATCCTGCGCAATGATCATCCCGCCGGCGCCGCGGATGGCGCCGAGCCCGCCGCTGCCATCGGTGCCGGTGCCGGACAGGACGATGCAGGCGAGCGGCGCGGATCCGGCCGTTGCCAGCGACTGCAACAGCACATCGAAGGGCAGCCGCACCGCCTTAGCGCTCTGCGGGGCAGCGGTGTGCAGCACCCCGCCCGTGACGGTCAGAAACACCCCCGGCGGGATGACATACAGATGCGCGGGGCGCAGCGGCATACCGTCCTCGGCCAGCACGACCGTCAACCCGGTGTCGCGCGCCAGAAGATCGACCATCATGCTGTCATGCGAGGGATCGAGATGCTGCACCAGCAGGAAGGCCGCCTGCATGTCGCCCGGCAGAGCCTTCACCAGGGCACGGCACGCCTCCAGCCCGCCCGCCGATGCCCCGATGGCAACGATCGGGACAGCATGACCACTTGTCTGGGCCGACCTTGCCGACATCGTTTGCTCCTGCGAGACATCTCGCGCGACCCTGAGCGAATCGGCGCCATGAATACCTCTGCTGTGCGGTCGTGTCGCGCATCGATACCGTATCAATCTGCGCGCGGTGCCGAAATCCCTTTCGTGCCGGACCGGGTCCCGCGCGCGACTCCGCGCGCCCGGAATACGGCCGCCCGCGCCGTGTCGGCGCCGCAGGCGTATGAGTAGATTCCGGCGCTACCGGTGAAACCGGCCAGCCGGTAACGTCGATCCGCAACATGTTGTCGCTTGATGAGTAATCCGGGTAACCGGACAGCCGGGCCGCATTCAGCCGCAGTGGCTGCCGACGCCGTGTCACCCGGCCCGCCGGGGGCGACGGGCCCGGCTGTCCATGAGACCCGCGAAGGCGCGCGATGCGGCCCGGCGTGACCACCGCCCGGTCCGGCCGATCGACCCGGCGGCGCCCGATACCGCGATCCGCGCAACGACAGGGATGACCCGATGATGATCGAAACCCTTGACGACCTGTTCCTTCACACCCTGAGGGACGTCCTTTACGCCGAACGCAGGGTCTTCAAGGCCCTGCCGAAGATGGAGCGCAAGGCGACCCACGCAGTGCTCAAGAAGGTGATTTCGAGCCACATCGAGGAAACCGAAAGACATATCCTGCGGCTGGAAGAGGTGTTCGACGCGATGGGTAAGCCCGCCCGCGGAGCCAAATGCGACGCGATCGTCGGGCTCATCGACGAGGCCGAAGGTCTGATGGCTGATGGCACCGATGCCGAGACCATGGACGCGGCGCTCATATCGCTCGTGCAAGCCATCGAGCATTACGAGATTGCGCGCTACACAAGCCTCGTCACCTGGGCACGGCAACTTGGGAACCCCGAGGCAGCAAGGCTATTGAGGGCGACGCTGTATGATGAACATGTTGCCCTGAAAGTATTGACAAAAATGGCCGAACGCCGAGTGAACGCGATGGCTGCGGCCTGAAGGCGCGGCGTGGCCGTGCGCTGGTCCCGGTTCTCGCGCACCACTTCCTCGAGCCGCGCCCGCGCGTGCGTGCTCAGACCAGCGCGCTGACCAGCATCACGTGCTGCCTGCAGGCACGAGGCCCCCAAATGTCGTGGGAGCAGCCCGACTTCGAGGCGACTGCCCGGCAAGCGGCGTGCGTCGCCGGTGTCATCGGACATGTGTTCGCGATAGCGCCGAGCGCCGCGCGCGAGGCCCGGCCGCGCGCTACGCGACCTTGTCCGCGATGCCCGAAATCGCCTGGACGAGGTTGTCCTCGGTGACCTCGTCGGCGGTGAATTCGCGCATGATGCGGCCATGATACATCGCCACGACGCGGTCCGACACGCGCAGGATCTCGGGCATCTCCGACGAGATCACCATCACGGCATAGCCCGAATCTGCCAGCCCTCGGATCAGGTTGTGGATCTCGCCCTTGGCGCCGACATCAATGCCGCGGGTGGGCTCGTCAACGATCAGCAGGCGCGGCTTCATGGCGAGCCACTTGCCGATCACGATCTTCTGCTGGTTGCCGCCCGAGAGGTTGCGCACCTCCTGGCGCCAGCTCGGCGAGCGGATGTCGAGCCGGTCGCGATACATGTCGTAGATCGCGATCTCGCCGCCGTTGGAGATAATCGGCCCCGCGGTCAGATCGTCGATCTGCGGCAGGGTCATGTTGTCGCGGCAGTTCATGCCGAGCACGAGCCCCTGCTCCTTGCGACTTTCGGGGATCAGCGCCATGCCGTGACGGATCGCCTCGACCGGCGAGGCGATGGTGACCTCCTTGCCGTCGAGCAGGATGCGCCCGCCGGTCGGCGCGCGCAGCCCGAACAGCGTCTCGGCGATCTCGGTGCGCCCGGCGCCCACGAGGCCGTAGAACCCGACCACCTCGCCGGCGCGCACCTGAAAGCTGATATCCTCGAACAGCCCCGTGCACGACAGGTTGTCGAGCTCGAGCACAGTCTCGCCCGGGGGGTTGGCGGCCTCGAGGCGGGTATAATCGAGCGAGCGGCCGATCATCATCTTGGTGATCTCGTCCTCGTCGGTCTCGGCGGTCACGACCGTGCCGCGATAGGCGCCGTCGCGCAGCACGCTGATGCGGTCGGAGATGTGGAAGATCTCCTCCATGCGGTGCGAGATATAGACGATGCCCACGCCCTGCGCCTTCAGGTCGGCGATGATCTCGAAGAGCACCACCTTCTCCTGGTCGGTCAGCGAGGCGGTCGGCTCGTCGAAGATCACCGCCTTGGCGTCCACGGTGAGCGCGCGCGCGATCTCTACCATCTGCTTTTTCGCGATCGACAGCCGCGCGACCTTCGTGTCCGAGCCGAAATCGCAGTTGAGCCGCTTGAGGATGGCGTC
>PUKW01000276.1 GCA_003550665.1 Paracoccaceae bacterium
CGCGGCGCGGCCGGGGCGGCGGCGGGGTTGCGGCGCGCCACGATCTGCACCACCACCAGATAGAGCCCGATGGCGAGCAGCCCCGGCACGATCCCCGCGATGAACAGCATGCCGATATCGGTCCCGGTGGCGATGCCGTAGAGCACGAGGATCACGGAGGGCGGGATCAGGATGCCGAGCGTGCCGCCCGCGGCCACGGTGGCCGCCGAGAAGCCGTCGGCATAGCCGAAGCGGCGCATCTCGGGCACCGCGACGCGCGCCATCGTCGCGGCCGTGGCGATGGACGAGCCGCTCAGCGCCGAGAAGCCGCCGCAGGCCAGGATCGTCGCCGCCGCGAGCCCGCCGCGGCGATGCCCCACATAGCCGTGGCAGAGGTTGTAGAGATCCTGCGACATGCGCGCCCGCGCAAACAGCACGCCCATCAGGATGAACATCGGCACCACGGAGAGTTCGTAGGACATCGTGGTGTTGACGGGCAGCTGGCCGATCATGCCCATTGCCGTGCGCTCCGAGATCGTGATCCAGATCCCGCCAAGCCCCACAACCAGCATCGCAAAGGCGATCGGCATGCCGACCATCATCAGCCCGAAGACGGCCCCGAAGGCGATTCCCGCCGTCTCCCACACCCCCATCAGCGCACCTGTCCCGTCGCGCCGCCGATGCGCCCGCGCAGCGCCTCGACCGCGCAGATCGTGAAGGCCAGCGCCGCCGCCGCCATCAGCGCCGCCATCGATTGCGCCACCAGACCCTTGGGGATGCGCAGCTCCATCGACACCTCGCCGACGCGCAGCATGCGCTCGCCCTGCAGCCAGATGCGCCAGGCGATGAAGGCGCATAGCGCGCCGCCGAGCAGGTCGGTGGCGACGGTGGCGCCGCGGCGAAGCGCGGCGGGGAACCTGTCGAAGAGAACGGTGACGGAGATGTTGCCGCGCCGGCGGATCATGCCGGGCAGCGCGAAGAACACCACCAGCCCCATGCCGATCTCGGTGAGCTCGAACACCCCGCTGATCGGGCTGCGGAAGATGTAGCGCATCACGACATTGGCGAAGGTCGCGAGCATCATCGCCGTGGCGAGGGAGCCGGCGATCACCACCATCGCGGTGAATACACCGTCGACAAGGCGCAGCAGCGCCGCTGCCGGACGCGCCGCCACCGCTTCAGCCGGCGCGCGGTTGCGCGCGCCCCGCTGCGCCGATCGGGTCAGTCGAGCTGGACATTGACGGGCTTGTGCGCATCGTAGTGACGCACCATCGTGCGGGCGTAGTCGATGATCTCGGCGCCGTCGAAGCCCTTCTCCTCGGCCTGCTCCAGCCATTCCTCCTCGAGCGGCTCCAGCCGCTCGCGCGCGATGGCGACCTCGTCCTCCGACAGGGTCAGGAACTCCACGCCTTCCTCCTCGAGCTTCTCCTCGCCCAGCATGTCGGCGTTGTTCCACGCCCACCCCGCCAGCAGCGCGATCGCCATGCCGCTGTGCTTGTCGATGGCGGCCTGGTGTTCCTCGGAGAGCGCGTCCCAGCTGTCCTCGTTGAAGGCGACCCAGAAGGTGTCGGTGTAGAGGCCGCCGGGGATGCGGGTGATCGTCTCGATCTCGGGGGTGATGCCGAAGAAGTCGATCGACTCGGACGGAAAGGTGATGCCGTCGGCGACGCCGCGCGCCATCGCGGTCTGCGCCTCGGTGGGCGGAAGCTGCACCGGGCTTGCGCCGAGTTCGCGCATGATGCGGCCGGTGACGTCGCCGCCGACGCGGATCGTCACCCCCTCGAGATCCTCGACCGCCTCGATGCGGCCATCGGCCATGTTGATGTTGGGGGTGGAGTGCACGAACAGCCCCGCGACATGGGCGCCCTCATGCTCGCCGTACTCGTGCCCCCAGCGCTCATAGGTCTGCCACGCCGCCGCCGAGCCCGCCCAGGGGTCGGGCGACATGAAGGGCAGGTCCATCACCTGCGTCATGGCAAAGCGGCCGGGATTGTGGCCGCTCACCCCGTAGCCCACGTCGAAGGCCTGATCAAGCAGCAGGTCGAACTGCGCCGGCGGCGGGCCGAGTGCGGAGGACATGATGTCGAACTGCAGCGTGCCGTCGGTCTCGGCCTCGATCGCCTCGGCCCAGGGCTTGATGATGCCCATCGGGATCAGGTGATGCTCGGGCAGCCAGTTGCCCACGCGCAGCGTGGTGACGTCGTCCTCGGCGAGCGCCGGCGCGGCCCCGAGGCCGAGGGCAAGGGTCGCCAGAGTGGTGGTGAGGTGGCGCATGGCAGGTCTCCCTTTGGTCAGTCGAGCGGGGTCGGCCCCGACAGCTTGTAGATTTCCAGCGCATCGGCCTCGTCGCCGCCGCGCACCGTCAGCAGCCGGAACTGCTCGGCGGCGAGCGCGGTGAACGGCACCGGCGATGTCGTCTCGCGCGCGAGAGCGCGCACCGAGTCGAGATCCTTGAGCATCGTGTAGACCTGACCGAGGGGCGGGTCGTGCTGCGCGCGCGCCATGCGCGGGACGAAGAGCTGCAGCGGCTTGGAGTCGGCAAAACCCCCGGCGAGCGCGTCGGGCAGCCGCGCCGCGTCCACCCCCGCATTCTCGGCCAGCCGCGTCGCCTCGGCGAGCACCGCCATGGTGCAGCCCACGATCACCTGGTTGCACAGCTTGGTGGTCTGGCCCGCGCCGCTCGGCCCCATGCGGGTGAAGCGCTGCGCCATCTCCATCACCACGGGCCGGACGCGCTCCACCGCCGCCTCGGAGCCGCCGGCCATGATCGCGAGGGAGCCCTCCTCGGCACCGGGCACGCCGCCCGAGACCGGCGCATCGATCCAGCTCATGCCGGTCTCGGCCTCGAGCCGCGCGGCCATCTCGCGCGTCGCATCCGGCGCGATCGAGGAGAAATCGACGAGCACGCCGCCGCGCCGCGCACCCGCGGCGATGCCGCGCGGGCCGAACACCGCCGCCTCCATCGCCGCAGTGTCGGTCAGGCAGGTGAAGACGATTTCGCTGCGCGCGGCGACGTCGGCCGCGTCGGCCCCCGTCGTCGCGCCCGCCTGCACCAGCGGCGCGACCTTGGACGCGGTGCGGTTCCACACCGTGAGCGGATAGCCGGCGGCAACGAGCCGGCGCGCCATCGGAGCGCCCATCAGCCCGGTGCCGATGAAGCCGAGCGGCGTTTCAGTCATGATCCCCTCCCCCGCCGCGGCGATCCTCGGGCCAGATGGCGTTGCCCGCATGCGTCACAGCGCCCTGATGCGCCTGGCCGACCGTCGCGGCGTATTTCGACAGCAGCCCGGCCGGATGGCGCGTCTGCGGGGCCGCCCACGCCGCGCGCCGGCGCTCGAGCTCGGCGTCGTCCACCTCGAGCGTGATCGTCCCGGCCGCCGCGTCGATGCGGATCGTGTCGCCGTCCGCGACGAGCCCGAGCGGGCCGCCCGCCGCGGCCTCGGGCGCAGCGTGGCCGATGCACATGCCGCGCGTCGCCCCGGAGAACCGCCCATCGGTCAGCAGCGCGACCTTCTCGCCCATCTGATGGCCGTAGATCAGCGCCGTCAGCCCCAGCATCTCGCGCATCCCGGGCCCGCCGCGCGGCCCTTCGTTGCGCACGATGAGCACCTCGCCGGCGGCGTAGTCGCGCGCATGTACCGCCTCGACCGCGTCATCCTCGGACTCGAAGACCCGCGCCGTGCCGGTGAACTGCAGCGCCTTGAGCCCGGCGACCTTCACGATCGCGCCGTCGGGGCACAGATTGCCCTTGAGCACCGCCACGCCGCCCGACGGCAGGATCGCATCGCGCACCGGGCGGATGACCTCGCCGTCGGGCGCCGGGGCGCCGGCGACCTCCTCGGCGAGGCTGCGCCCCGTCACGGTGAGCGTGTCGCCATGCATGAAGCCCGCCGCGATGAGCTCGCGGATCACCACATGCGCGCCGCCGATCTCGTGCACGTCGCGCGCGTGATAGGCGCCGCCGGGGCGCAGGTTGCCGATGAACGGGGTTCGCTGGAGCACGTTCGCGACATCCTCCATCGTGAACGCGATGCCGGCCTCATGGGCGATGGCGGGGATGTGCAGCGCCGAGTTGGTCGAGCCGCCGGTGGCCGCGACGATGGCACAGGCGTTCTCGAGCGCGGCCCGGGTGACGATGTCGCGCGGGCGCGGGCCGCCCGTCCCGATGGCGCGCATCACCAGCGCTCCGGCGCGCTCGCAGATCGCCTTGCGCTCGGCGAAGACGGCGGGGACCATCGCCGAGTTGGGGACAGTAATGCCGAGCGCCTCGGAGACCATCGCCATCGTGTTCGCCGTGAACTGTCCGGCGCAGGCGCCGACCGTGGGCTTGCACGACAGCTCGAGCGCGCGCAGCTCGGCTTCCTCCATGGTGCCCGCCTGCACCGCGCCGACGGCCTCATAGGCGTCGAGCACCGAGACATCCTTGCCCCTGTGCCGGCCCGGCAGCGCCGAGCCGCCATAGACGAATACCGCCGGCACGTTGCAGCGCACCATCCCCATTATGACGCCGGGCAATGTCTTGTCGCAGCCGCCGAACCCCACGAGTCCGTCATAGGCATGGCCGTGCACCACGGCTTCGATACTGTCGGCGATGACCTCGCGACTGACCAGCGAGAACTTCATGCCCTCGTGGTTCATGCCGATCCCGTCGGACACCGAGATCGTGGTGAACTCGCGCGGGGTGCCGCCGGCGGCGCGCACGCCGGTCTTGGCGTCCTCCACCTGCGGGCCGTGAGACATGTTGCAGGGCGTCGTTTCGCCCTTCTGGCTGACCACGCCGACCATCGGGCGGGCGATGGCCTCGTCGTCGAGGCCCATTGCACGCATGAAGGCACGGTGCGGCGTGCGGTCGATCCCGTGGGTGGTGATGCGCGAGCGCAGGCGATCGCTTGGCTTGGTCATGCGCCGGCCCCTGATGGTGTCGTTTTACACTTGAAACATGCTTCCGCGCCGTGCTGACTGTCAACACGGATTTGCCCGGGGAGCGGCATGCATCTTTGCGCAAACCTGTCGATGCTCTGGCCCGACCGGCCGCTCGCCGCGCGCGTCGCCGCCGCCGCCGAGGTCGGTTTCCCCGCCGTCGAGGTGCAGTTTCCGACCGAGGACCAGGTCGCTGAGTTGCGCATGGCGGCGCGCGAATCCGGTGTCGCGATCACCCTGATAAACGTCCCGCGCGGTCGCGGCGATGAGGTCGGCCTCGCCGCGTTACCCGGCCGCGAGGCGGATTTCGCCGACGCGGTCGCGACCTGCCGCGCGCAGGCCGAGATCCTCGGCGTGGCAAAGGTCAACGTTCTCGCGGGCCGCCCGCCGCCCGATGCCGACCCGCGGGACTGCGCCGCGACCCTGACCCGCAACCTGCGCCATGCCGCCGAGAGCTTCGCCCCGCTCGGCGTGCGGGTGATGGTCGAGCCGGTGAACCCGCGCGACGTGCCCGGTTTCTTCCTCACCGGGCTCGATGCCGGGCTCGATGCGCTCAATCGCGCGGCGCATCCGAACCTCGCGCTGCAGTTCGATCTTTATCACATGGCGATCACGGAGCCCGACCTTCCCGCCGCGATCCGCCGCGCCGGCGCCGCGATCGGGCATGTGCAGTTCGCCGATTCTCCCGGCCGCCACGAGCCCGGCACCGGTGCCATCGATTTCGCCGCCGCTCTGGCGGCGCTGCGCGCGGCGGGGTATGACGGGGCCGTTTCCGCCGAGTACACACCCCTTGGCGACACCGCGGAGGGGCTCGGCTGGATGTCCCGTTTCAAGGAGTTGATCGCATGAGCGACCCGATCGTCCGAGCCATCGCCAACGAGATCGCGACCGCGGCGCCGTTCGCGGCGCACGCGCCTGAAAGCGGCGCACGTAGTATTTCCGATGCCTACGCGCTGCAGGATGCGCTCGCCGCGCATCTGACGGCGAGCGGGGTGCGCGGCCCCGTCGCCGGCTACAAGATCGCCGCGAATTCGCCCGCGCTGATGGCCCATTTCGGCGTCAGCGAACCGGCGAGCGGCCGCGTCTTTGAAGACCAGCGTCATGACAGCGGCGCAAGCCTGCCCGCCGGCGGGTTTCACACCTTTGCCTACGAGCCCGAAATCGCCGCCGTCATGGGCGCGCCGCTGCGGGCCGAGGATGCCCCGTTTTCGCGCGAGACGGTTGTGGCCGCCATCGACAGGATGGTTCCCGCCCTCGAGCTGCTCGACCTGCGGGGGGCAAAGCCGCCGGAGCTCGCACTCGCCGACGTGATCGCACAGAACATCTCCAATGCCGGCGCCGTGATCGGAGGGCCCGGGGTGAAGCCCGATGCGCTCGACCCGGCGAGCGTACATACCGCGGTGACCATCGACGATGCGCCCGAGCTCTCGGTGACGGGGGCGGCGCCGCAGGACCCGCTCGAAGCGGCGCACTGGCTGGCCAATCATATCGCGCGCCGCAACCTGTCGCTCGAGGCCGGCCAGATCATCCTGTGCGGGACCCACGCGCCGATCCGTCCCGTAAGCGGGGCGGCCCGGATCGCGGTCACGATGTCGGGGCTCGGGACCGTTTCGGTCGTGCTCGAGTGAGCCGGGCGGGATCAATTTCTTGCCAGGTTACCGCCGCGTCGGTACGGTCGGTCGCAGAAATGAACAGGGGGAGGTTCACAATGCAACGCACGAGACTTCTGGCCGGCGCTGCCGCGATCGCGGCCATCGGCGCCACATCCGTCTCCGCGCAGGAGATCACGCTGAATTTCGGCCATCTATGGCCCACCGGCGCGGGGCCGCATGCCGATTTCGCGATCGACTGGACCGAGGAGGTCACCGAGTGCACCGGCGGTCAGGTTGAGTTCGAGTTTCACACGGCGGGCTCGCAGCTCGGCGCGGTGACCCGGCTCGAGGATCATCTGCGCGCCGGGCTTCTCGATATCGCCCACGGGCTCAACCACCTGCCGCGCGGGCGCTTCGATGCCGCGACGGTGATCGACACGCCGCTTCTTGCGCAAAGCTCCTTTGCCAACTCCAACGCGCTGTGGACGCTTTACGAGGAGGGGCTCATCTCCGAGCAGTACGAGGGCATCCAGGTGCTCGCCCTGCACGCCCATGACGCGGGGCTGATCCACACCAACGGCACGCCCGTGCGGGTCCCTTCCGACGTCGAGGGCCTGCGCATCCGCAGCCCCGCGCCCTCCGTCAACCTGATGGTCGAGAGCCTCGGCGCCACGGCCGTCGGGGTTCCCCCCGGCGAGACCTACGAGGTTCTCTCGCGCGGGACGGCGGACGGCACGGTCTTTCCCTACGAGGCCATCTATGGCTTCGGGCTGGCGGAGGTGCTCGACTATCACTCCGAGGTCGGCCTCTATACGACCTCCTTCTGGTTCGCCATGAACCAGGACACCTACAACAGCCTGCCCGAAGATGTGCGCGATTGCGTGGATGCGGCCTCCTACCGGTCGCTGGTGGAGCGCGTCGGCGGCGAATACTGGCCGGCATGGGACGCGCCGGGCAAGGAGGCGGCCGAGGAGCAGGGCAACGAGATCATCACCCTGACCGACGAGGAGCGCGAAGCCTGGGCCGAGCACTTCGAGCCGGTGGTCGAGGAGTGGCTCGACGAACTCGAGGGCGAGGGCGTCGACAACGCGCGAGACATCTATGCGCGCGCGCAGGAACTCGTGGCCGAATACCAGGAGGCATACGAGGCCCGGTGACCCGCGCTGAAGTGATCTCGCAATGATGCGCGCGCTACACGGCTTCGTGCGCGTGGCGGAGCGGCTCTCGGTGATGCTGGCCCTGCTCGGGGCGGTCTCGCTGGGGGCCGCGGCCGCGTTGACCTTCGTGGATGTGATCCTGCGCCCGTTCGGCAGCAGCGTGCGCGGCATCGTGGATCTCGTCCAGCTCTTCGTGATTTCGGGCGTGTTCCTGGCCATGCCCTATACCTTCCTGTCCGACGGGCATGTGCGCGTGCAGATCGTGCTCGATCAGCTCCCCGAAGGATGGCGCCGGGGGGTGCTCATCGCGGTGAGTGTCCTGATGCTCTTCTTCGTCACGATCCTGGCGCTGCGCACATATGACGGCTTCATGCAGGTGCTCGCGCAGCGCGACCGCAGCCAGGCCATCGCCATTCCGATGATCTACTACTGGGGACCGATGCTGGTCGGGCTGATCCTGTCGATCCCGGCCACGCTGGGCCTGATGCTGCGCCAGTATCTGCGCCTCGGCCCCGAGCGCGGCGTGACCGAGCAATGAGCGAGCCGGTCATCGGTCTCATCGGTTTCGGGGGCGCGCTCCTGATGACGCTGCTCGGCGTGCCGGTAGGCATTGCCATGGCGGTGGCCGGGGTGGTTGGTTTCGGGGTGCTGCGCGGGTTGTTCGGCGCCGGCTACATCCTCGGGACGGCACCTTTCGGCGCGGTCTTTCCCTACAGCCTGTCCGTCGTGCCGATGTTCGTGGCCATGGGGGTCTTTGCGGCGCGGGCGGGGATTTCGCGCGGGTTGTTCGATCTGGCCAATGCCGCGGTCGGGCGTATCCGCGGGGGCCTGGCCCTTGCATCGATCGGCGCCTGTGCGCTGTTCAGCGCGATATGCGGCTCCTCGCTGGCCACGGCGGCGACGATGGGGCGCATCGCGGTGCCCGAGATGCGCCGCGCCGGCTATGCCGACAGTATCAGCGCCGCGACCGTCGCGGCCGCCGGCACGCTGGGCGTGCTGATCCCGCCTTCGGTCCTGCTCGTGATCTACGCGCTGCTCACGGAGACCTCGATCGGGGCGCTGTTCGCGGGCGCGCTGATCCCGGGGCTGCTGGCCGTCCTGCTCTACGCGGCGGCCGTAATGATCAGCATCCGGCTGCGTCCCGGCCTGCTCGACCGGGCCAGGATGCCAGCACCGGAAGAGAGCACGAAACGCGCCGGAGGGGCGATGCCGGCGATCCTGCTGTTCGTGGTGGTCATCGGCGGGCTCTACATGGGGTGGTTCTCGCCCACCGAGGCGGCGAGCGTGGGCGCGGTGGGGGCCTTCGCACTCGCGCTGTGGCGGCGCGCCTCGCTGACGGATCTCAAGGAGGCCGCGCTCGAGACGACGCGCACCTCGGCGATGATCTTCTTCATCCTGATCGGCGCGGCGCTGTTCAACTTCTTTCTCGAAGGCACCGGATTGAGCCGCATGCTGACCGGCTGGGTCACGGAATCGGGGCTGTCGCCGACCGCGATCATGCTGATCATCCTGCTGTTCTACATCATCCTCGGCTGTTTCATGGATGCGCTCTCGATGATCCTGCTGACGGTGCCCGTGGTGTTTCCGATCGTTACCACTCTGGGCTACGATCCGATCTGGTTCGGCATCATGGTGGTGTCGGTGGCCGAGATCGCGCTCATCACGCCGCCGATCGGCATCAATCTCTTCGTGATACAGGGCGTCGTCGCGAACCTTCGCCAGAGCGACGTGATGCGCGGGGTCGTTCCGTTCATCGCGGCCGATGTGGTGCGCATCCTTCTGCTGCTGGCGTTTCCGTCGCTCGTGCTGTTCCTTCCGGGGCTGCGTTGATGACCCAAGCGAGGGCGGAGCAAGAGCGGGCCACGTCATGGGGCGCCCTTCGTCCCGGCCTGGTCGTGCCGCCGGTCCTGACCTGGCCGGGGCGTTTCCCGCGGCGAGCGGCATGGAGCTCAAGCAGCCATGCGCGCCGCCACGCGCGCTTGCGCCGGGCTCAGCGCCAGATGGCCGCCACGGGTCGGTTTCCCGGTCGTGCCCCGCATCGGTATCGTCAGGCAGAGGGCTCCGCATCGCTTGGCCGTGTTCCGGCCGGGCACCGAAGCGTGGATCCGGGGCCCGTCCTTCAGGTCGGCGAGGCGGCAGCATCGGCAACCCCCCGCTGACCGCGCTGCAGCGCCTTGTATCCCGCCGCATGGCAACGGAACTTCGGCGCGAAACGATGTGACGGAAACCATGCCCGACAGGATCACCCCCCATGTCCCGGAGGAAACCTTCTGGGAGCTGCCGCGCCCGCGTCGCGCCGATGGCGCCGCGCGCCGCGCCGGGGTCGAGATCGAGTTCGCGGGGCTGCACGAGGACACCGCCGCGGCGCTGGTGCGCGATCGTTGGGGCGGGCGCGTCGAACGGCTTGCCGCGCATCATCTGAGCGTAGCTGGCACCGAGATCGGCGAGGTGCGCATCGAGCTCGACACCGCGCTGAGGCGCTACAGCGACGCGCCGCTTGCCGGATCGGCGATCGAGCTGTCGCGCAGCGTGGTGCCTGTCGAGGTGATCCTGCCGCCGCTCGAACCGCTGATGCTCGACGAGGTGGCGCATTTCATGCAGGCGCTGCACGACGCCGGCGCGCAGGGCAGCAACGAGGGTACTTTCTATGCCTTTGGGCTGCATCTCAACATCGAGATCGCCGCCGCCGAGGCGGGGTTCGTCGTGCCGGTGGCGCGGGCCTTCGCGCTGATGGAGGACTGGCTGCGCCGCATCGATCCGCCCGACAGGATGCGGCGCATCCTGCCCTTCGTGGACCCGTATCCGCGCAGCTGGGTCGATGCCATCGCCGCCGAGGGCGGCAACTGGTCGCTGCGCGACTTCGCCTCGCACTATCTGCATCACAACCCGACGCGCAATCGCGGACTCGACCTGCTGCCGCTCGTGGAATATCTCTATGCGGATATGGCGAGAGCGACGCTCAAATCCTCGGCCAAGGGCGGCCGGCCGGCGTGGCACTACCGGCTGCCCGAGGCGCGCTTCGACCGTGCCGGCGGCGGCGTCGCGGCGGCGTGGAACCGCTGGTGCCTCGTCGAGCGGGTCGCGGCGCGGCGCGATCTCCTGGCCGGCCTCGCGGCGGAATGGGCGGCGCATCGCGGGGCCGCGACGACCCTGCGCAGCGACTGGGCGCCCGTGGTGGCGCGACTGCTGCGCCCGGCGCGGATCTGGCAGGGATGAGGCCGTGCATCGGGGTGACGACCTCGAACCGCTCGGGCTGGCGCATCTTCCCGCTGATCGCGCTCGGCGTCCGGCTCGCGGGCGGGCGCGCGGTGCGCTGGGGCGCGGGGCGCGCCGCCGACATGGCCACGGTGGACGGCGTGGTGATCGGCGGCGGCGACGACATCTCGCCCGATCTCTATGGCGGTCACATCGTGGCCTCGGCGCGGCTCGACCCGGACCGCGACGCGCTGGAGCGGCGGCTCGTCCTTGAAGCTTATGACGCCAACAAGCCCGTGCTCGGGATCTGCCGGGGGGCGCAGATGCTCAACGTGGCGTTCGGCGGTACCCTGCATCAGGATGCCTATTCGAATTACGAAAGCCGCTACATGCGCACCATCCTGCCGCGCAAGGACATCACCGTCTGCGCCGACACGCTGCTGGCAACCGTGGCCGGGACCGCCCCGCTGCGCGCCAATGCCCTGCACAGCCAGGCCGTTAACCGCACCGGCACCGATATCCGCATCGCCGCGCGCGACGAGGGCGGCATGGTGCAGGCCGTCGAGCGCGCCCGCGATCCCTTCGCGCTCGGGGTGCAGTGGCACCCGGAATACCTGATCTACACGGCGCGCCACCGGGCGCTGTTTCGGGCCCTCGTCGAAGCCGCCGCGGCCGGGCGCGATGCCGCCGGGCAGATCGAAGCGGCGCGCGAAGGCGCGTGATCACTCCACCGCGATGCGCTGGCGCAGCGTGCCGTCCTCGGCGTCGAAAATGAGGATCTCGTCGCCATCGGTCACCACCGCGCCCCAGCCGCGTCCGCGCGTGAAGGCTTCGGCGCGCGCGCCCTCCGGCAGCTCGATCACCCCGGGCACGGCGAGCGGCGCCGGCGCCTGCTGAAGCCGGATGACAAGGGCAACAACGATCACTACAAGCCCCACGATCATCACCCCCGCGAGCGCGGCCACCAGAAGCTTGAGAAAGCGCAGGTCCGGCGGGGTGCCCGGGCTCTGCGGATCGGGGCGTTTGGAGGAGGGAGCGTCGAACATGGTCGAAGGGCCTTCGCGCATCCTGCGGGTCACGATCGGCGCCGACCCGCCCGCACGCCTTGATAAGGCGCTCGCGCGCGATACGCCAGAGGCCGAAGCGCTGTCGCGCTCGCGGATCGCGCGGCTCATCGCCGAGGGCGCGGTCACGCGCCACGCGACGCCGCTGACGGACCCGACGGCGCGCGTCGCCGCGGGCGAGGAGATCGCCATCGCGCTCGCGCCGCCCGAGGAGATCGCCGCCGAGCCCGAGCCGATCGCGCTCGACGTGGTGTTCGAGGATGCCGACCTGATCGTGATCGACAAGCCGGCGGGGATGGTCGTGCATCCGGCGCCCGGCTCGGCGCGCGGCACGCTGGTCAATGCGCTCCTGCATCATTGCGGCGCGTCGCTGTCGGGGATCGGCGGTGCGCGACGGCCTGGGATCGTGCACCGCATCGACAAGGACACGACCGGCCTTCTCGTCGCCGCCAAGAGCGACCGCGCCCATCACGGCCTCGCCGCGCAATTCGCCGCGCACAGCGTCGATCGGCGATACCGCGCGCTCGTGCACGGGGTGCCCGATCCGGGTGATCCGCGGCTGCGCGGGCTGCGCGGAATCGCGTTCGAGCCGGGCGGGGTGATGCGCATCACCGCCCGGCTCGACCGCCACCGCACCGACCGCCAGCGCCAGGCCGTCACGGTCGCGGGCGGGCGCCACGCCGTCACCCGCGCGCGCGTCGTCGAGGATTTCGGCAGCCCGCCCGCCGCCGCGCTCATGGAATGCTGGCTCGAGACCGGGCGCACGCATCAGATTCGCGTGCACCTGGCGCATGCCGGGCACGGGCTGATCGGCGATGCGGTCTATGGCGGGCGGCGGCTCTCGGCGCGCGCGCTCGGGGACGGGGCGGCGGCCGCGGCGGCCTTCCCGCGCCAGGCCCTGCACGCCGCGGTGCTCGGCTTCACGCATCCCGTCAGCGGCGAATCGCTGCGCTTCGAGGCCCCGCTGCCCGCCGACATGGCCGGGCTCATCACCGCGCTGCGCGCGGCGGATACGCGCACAAGCCCGTGAAATCAGCCAGATAACACTGGCATCCCGGCGCAAGCACGTTCATTCTGTGTTCAACCCGGTGGTTTAGGGTGCCCGCTTTGCCCGCCGCCGCAACGCCACGTTCATGGAGGCCGACCGCGTCATGACCGACTACGCCAACCTCCCCGCCCCGTCCCCCGAGCAGGGGCTCAACCGCTACATGCAGGAAATCCGCAAGTTCCCGATGCTGGAACCGGAAGAGGAATACATGCTCGCCAAGCGCTGGGTGGACCATCAGGACACCGAGGCGGCGCATCAGCTCGTGACCTCGCATCTGCGCCTCGCCGCCAAGATCGCGATGGGTTATCGCGGCTACGGGCTGCCGCAGGCGGAGGTGATCTCCGAGGCCAATGTGGGGCTGATGCAGGCCGTCAAGCGCTTCGATCCCGACAAGGGCTTCCGGCTCGCGACCTATGCGATGTGGTGGATCCGCGCCTCGATCCAGGAATACATCCTGCGGTCCTGGTCGCTCGTCAAGCTCGGCACGACGTCGGGCCAGAAGAAGCTGTTCTTCAATCTGCGCAAGGCCAAGTCCAAGATCGGCGCGCTCGAGGAGGGCGATCTGCGCCCCGAGAACGTGCGTCAGATCGCGCAGGATCTCAGCGTCACGGAGGCCGAGGTGATCGCGATGAACCGGCGCATGGCCGGTTCGGACGCCTCGCTCAACGCCACGGTGGGGTCGGATGGCGACGGCTCGACCTCGTGGATGGACTGGCTCGAGGATGACGACGCCAATGTCGCGGCCGATTATGCCGAGCGCGACGAGCTCGAGGCCCGGCGCGAGCTGATGCAGGCGGCGATGGACGCGCTCAACGACCGCGAGAAGGACATCCTCACCCAGCGGCGCCTGCGCGACGAGCCCGTCACCCTCGAGGAGCTCTCCGGCCGCTACGAGGTCAGCCGCGAGCGCATCCGCCAGATCGAGGTGCGCGCCTTCGAGAAGCTGCAAAAGCGCATGCGCGAGCTCGGCCGCGAGCGCGGCCTGCCCGTCCCCGCCTGAGCCTCGCGCCGCGCCGCGTGCAAACCCCGCGCGGCTGTGGCAATCTGCCGCCAACAGGCGCGAGCCGGGGGACAGGATGAGCGGCACGGTAATCACCATCGCCCAGCAGAAGGGCGGTTCGGGCAAGACGACGCTCGCGGTCAATCTGGCCGTGGCGCTCGCGCGGGCAGGGCATCGCGTCGCGGTGCTCGACACCGATCCGCAGGGCAGTCTCGGGCGCTGGTTCATGATGCGCCGCGAGCGGCTCGGCGAGGCCGGGATGGAATTCGGCACCGCGTCGGCCTGGGGCGTGGCGTATGAGTGCGAAAAGCTCGCCCGCGAGGCGGAGTTCGTGATCGTCGACACCCCGCCCAAGGCCGATTCGGACCTGCGCCCGGCGCTGCGCGCGGCGGATCTGGTGCTGGTGCCGGTGGCGGCCTCGCATGTCGATCTGTGGGCCACGGAGGGGGTGCTCGATCTCGCCCGGCGCGAGGACACGCCCGCGCTCGTGGTGCTCAACCGGATGCGCGCGAAGACCCGGCTCGGTGTGGACGTCACCGCCGCCGCGCATGAGACCGGCGCCGAGGTCGCCGGCCCGGTCCTCGCCAACCGGATCGCGTATGCCGAAACGCTCGGACAGGGGCTCGGCGTGATGGAGGGACCGCGCAACACCGCCGCCCGCGCCGAGCTCGAGGCCCTCCTTGCAGATCTGCACGCGCGCCTGCCGGGTTAGCGCTCCGCGAGATAGCGCAGCGTGGGCGCCAGCGCGGCGAATTCGCGGCTCACCCGGCGCGGCTTGCGCCGGGCCTCGCGCCAGGCCAGCGGTGCGGCGAGGGGCGCCAGCCAGCGCAGGCGCCGCGCCAGCCGCGATGCCGACGACCAGACCTGCGGCGGGGCCGCGGCGCGGTAGGCGTCCGTCGCCGCCGCGATCTCGGGTGCGCCGGGCCCGGCATCGGCGTGCAGGCTGAACACGAACAGCACCAGATCGTTGCGAAATCCGCGCGGCGTGTTGCGCCGGGGGCTGTAGCGTTCGAAATCGATGAAGCGCGCCGTCCCGTCCCGGTAGCAGATATCGCGCAGGCTCGGGCGGCCATGCGCGTATCCCGCGGCGTGAAAGGCGGCCAGGCCCTGCCCGGCCGCGGCGAAGGCGGCGCGGCGCAAATCCGGCGGGCGGGCGCGGCGCAGCATCCGCGCCAGCGTCTCGCCGCAATCCGACAGCAGCAGGTAATCCGCGCCCGCCTCGATCACCTCCGGCACCGCGAGCCCGGCGGCGCCGAGCGCTTCGAGCGCCGCTCGCTCGGCCTCGAAGGTACCCGCGCCGCCCTTCTGTAGCCGCCAGCGCAGCGAGCGCCGCTCGCGCCGCTTGAGCCAGCACACGCGGCCGTCGCGCTCCACCCGTTCGATCCGTGCCCCGTCCGGCATCCCGCGCCACCTCTCGCCGCGCCCTTGCTGTGACCGCATCCGTCGGGCGATGCAATCCGCGCGGCGCGGCCTTTCCAATCGCCGCGCGCTGTTATAGCCCGTCGGGAGCGGTCAGCGGAGCAGCCCATGGCGTTCTTTCGAAAGCTCAAGGAACGGATGTTCAAGTCCTCCTCGAAGATCGAGGAGGGGATCGACGCGCTCGTGGCCGAGGGCGGGGACGCCCCGCCCGTGCCCGAGGAGCTGCCGCCGCCGCCCGCGCCGGGCGCCGACGCCCCGGCCCCGCCGCCCGAAGTGCCCGCGCGGCCCGCCGACCCCGCGCCCCCGTCGGCGCCGCCCGAAGCGCCCGGCTCGCGCGGCGCCGACGCGCCCGCCCGGCCCGGGCTGTGGGGCCGGCTGACGGGGCGCGCGGCCGATCCGGCGGCGCCGCGGCGGGTGCTCGACGACGAGATGCTCGAGGAGCTCGAGGACCTGCTCATCCAGGCCGATATGGGCGTCGAGACCGCCACCCGCATCACCGCGGGCATGGCCGAGGGGCGCATGGGCCGACGGCTCTCGGTGCCCGAGATCAAGGCGCTGCTGGCCGACGAGGTCACCCGCGTGATGGAGCCCGTCGCCCGGCCCATGCCGCTTTACGCGTCGCGCCCGCAGGTGGTGCTGGTGGTCGGCGTCAACGGCTCGGGCAAGACCACGACGATCGGCAAGCTCGCCGCGCAGTTCCGGGGCGCGGGCAAGAGCGTCATCATCGCCGCCGGCGATACCTTCCGCGCCGCCGCCGTCGAGCAGCTCCAGATCTGGGGCGAGCGCGCCGGCGTGCCGGTGATGACGGCACCCGAGGGCTCGGACCCGGCGAGCCTTGCGCATGATGCGCTCGCGCGCGCACAGGCCGAGGGCGCCGATCTTCTGATGATCGACACGGCCGGGCGGCTGCAGAACCGCGCCGACCTGATGGCCGAGCTCGAGAAGATCGTGCGCGTGCTGCGCAAGAAGGACCCCGACGCGCCGCACAACACGCTTCTGGTGCTGGACGCGACGACAGGGCAGAACGCACTGTCGCAGGTCGAGACATTCCGAAAGATGGCCGATGTCAGCGGCCTCGTGATGACCAAGCTCGACGGGACGGCCCGCGGCGGCGTGCTCGTGGCGCTGGCGGACCGCTTCGGGCTGCCCATCCACGCCATCGGGGTGGGCGAGCAGATCGACGATCTGCAGCCTTTTGACCCCGAGGAATTCGCCCGCGCCCTGACCGGGGCGGAGGGGTGAGCGACTGGCTCGTCGGGCTGGAGGGCACCGAGGCGGGGCTTCAGCTTGCCGCCGTGCTCGCCGTCGCGGCGGCAATCCTTCACGCCCTGTTCGGGGCGCTGCAGAAGGGGCGGTTCGATCCGTGGCTGTCGCGCGCGGCGATCGACGCGTCCTACGGGGTGATCGCGGCGCCTCTCGCGCTCTTCGTGGTGCCCTGGCCCGAGCCGCATATGTGGCCGATCTTCGTCGGCGTGTTCTTCATCCATGCGGGCTACAAGATCTTTCAGGCCGCCGCCTATCAGCGCGGGGCCTATACGGTCGTCTACCCGGTGGTGCGCGGCACGGCGCCGCTGTTCACGGTGATCGGGGCGGGGCTCTTGTTCGGGGAGCTGTTCAACCCGGTGCAGTGGCTTGGGATCGGGGTGCTGATGGCGGGGATCTTCGGGCTCGCGCTCTACAATCTGCGCCACATCACGGTGGATCGCGACACGCTGGTTCCCGCGCTCGGCCTCGCGGTGATCACCGGCGGGTTCGTGGCGCTCTACACCACCTTCGACGCCTACGGCATCCGCGCCACCGCCGACCCGTTCACCTTCCTGGCCTGGTTCTTCTTCATCGACGCCTTCTTCATGCCGCTCTATACATGGCGGCGCTGGCGCGCGCTGCCCACCTCGCAGGTGCTGCCGCTGATGCGGCGCGGGGTGATCGGCGCGGTGGTGGCATTGTTCAGCTTCGGCTCGATCATGCTGGCCACGCGGCTCGGCCCGGTGGGGCAGGCGGCGGTGCTGCGCGAAACCTCGACGGTGTTCGCAGCGCTCATCGGCTGGCTGATGCTGGGCGAGCGGGTGGGGCCGCGGCGCGTGGGGCTGATGGCGTTGATCGCGGGCGGCGCGATCATAGTTCAATGGGCAACCTGACGGAGTGGCGATGACCGGCAAGACCAATACGGGGCTGCAGAAAGCACTCGAGCTGGGGCCGATCCTCGGCTTCGTGGTGGCCTATATCTTCGTGCGCGAGGAAACCTTCACCATCGGCGGCACCGAGTATGACGGCTTCATCCTGCTCACGGGGCTGCTGATCCCGGTGCTGGCGGCGACGAATTTCGCGCTGTGGAAGCTCACGGGCAAGGTCTCGCGCATCCAGCTCGTCACGTTGGTCTTCGTTGCCGTGTTCGGCGCGCTGACCGTGTGGTTCAACGACGAGCGGTTCTACAAGATGCGCAGCACGCTCGTGTTCGGGCTGTTCGGGGGGCTCCTGTGGATCGGGCTGATGCGCGGGCAGTCCTGGCTGGAATACGTGCTCGAGGGAATGATGCCGATCACGCATGAGGGCTGGATGGCGCTCACGCGGCGGCTGGC
>PUKW01000239.1 GCA_003550665.1 Paracoccaceae bacterium
CACGACATCCTCATCGCCGAGGAGGCCGACAAGCTGCTCGATGACGAGGCCGTCAACCGCACCGCGATGGAGGCGGTGCAGGAGAACGGCATCGTCTTCATCGACGAGATCGACAAGGTCTGCGCACGCCAGGACGCGCGCGGCGGCGAGGTCAGCCGCGAGGGGGTGCAGCGCGACCTGCTGCCGCTCATCGAGGGGACCACCGTCTCGACCAAGCACGGCCCGGTGAAGACCGACCACATCCTGTTCATCGCCTCGGGTGCGTTTCACATCGCCAAGCCCTCGGATCTGCTGCCCGAGCTTCAGGGCCGGCTGCCGATCCGCGTCGAGCTGCGCGCGCTCACCGAGGCCGATTTCAAGCGCATCCTCACCGAGACGGACAACGCGCTCACGCTGCAATACACCGCGCTGATGGCCACCGAGGGGGTCACCGTGACCTTCGCCGAGGACGGCATCGACGCGCTCGCGCGCATCGCCGCCGAGGTCAACCAGTCGGTCGAGAATATCGGCGCGCGGCGGCTTTACACGGTGATGGAGCGGGTTTTCGAGGAGCTGTCCTTTCTCGCGCCCGACCGGTCCGGGGAGACGGTCACCGTCGATGCGGACTTCGTGGAGCAGAATCTGGGAGAGCTGTCGCGTTCGGCCGATCTGAGCCGTTATGTGCTCTGACCCCGGCGCCGGATGGGCGCACTGATCGACTTTCTGCGGCTCAACGCGCCCTGGCTCGCCGCCGGGGTCCTGCTGATGTTCGCCTCGAGCTTCGGGCAGACCTTCTTTATCGCGATCTTCGCCGGCGAGATCCGCGCCGCCTTCGATCTGTCGCATGGCGGCTGGGGGCTGATCTATACCGTGGCGACGATGGGCTCGGCGGCGGTGATGATCTGGGCGGGCGTGCTGACGGACCGGTTCCGCGCGCGCAGCCTCGGCATCGTGGCGCTCGTCCTTCTCGCGGCGGCGGGCGTGGCGATGTGGGCGACGACGGCGCTGTGGGCGCTCATCGCGGTGATCTTCGCGCTGCGGCTCATGGGACAGGGGATGATGGGCCATATCGCGCTCGTCGCGATGGCGCGCTGGTTCAGCGCCACGCGCGGGCGCGCCGTGTCCATCGCCACGCTCGGCGTCGCCTCGGGCGAGGCGATCCTGCCGCTGAGCTTCGTGGCGTTGATGGGCGTGTTCGCCTGGCGCGAGCTGTGGCTGATCGCGGCGACATTCCTCGTCGCCGCAGTGCCGGTTCTCTACATATTGTTGCAGCGTGAACGCACACCGCAATCAATGGCGCGCGAGGCCCCATCCCCCGGCATGTATGGCCGTGACTGGAACCGCGGCGAGGTGCTGCGGCACTGGCTGTTCTGGATGGCGCTGCCCGCGGTGCTGGCGCCGCCCACCTTCAACACCGCCTTCTTCTTTCACCAGGTCCATATCGCCGAGGTGAAGGGCTGGGAGCATGTCGCGCTGGTGGCGTTGTTTCCGGCCTACACGGCGGTCAACATGACCGCGATGCTCGGCTCCGGCTGGCTGATCGACCGTTTCGGCAGCGGGCCGCTCGCCTCGGTGTTCCTGCTGCCCATCACGCTGGGATATGTGCTGATGGCCGGGGCCGACACGATCGCGGCCGGCCTCGTGGCGATGCTTCTCATGGGGTTGAGCGTCGGCGCCGGGGCGACGCTGGGCGGAGCGTTCTGGGCGGAGTATTACGGCACCCGCCATCTCGGCGCGATCCGCGCGATGACGGCGGCCTGCATGGTGTTCGGCACCGCGGTAGGGCCGGGGGTCACCGGCGTGCTGATCGATGCCGGCATCACCTTCGACCAGCAGATGATCGCCATCGCGGGGCTCTATGTGATCGCCACGGCCTGCGCGGCGCTGGCGGTGCGCCGGGCGCGGGGCCTTCTGCCTAGCGCGGCCGCCTGAGATAGACGTAATAGGCCCCGCCACCCCCGTGGCGGCGATGGGCGGGCGCGACCTGAAGGACAAGGCCCGCCAGCGGCGCGGCGCGCAGCCAGACCGGGACATGATGGCGCAGCACGCCCGGCCGTCGCGGGATCGGATCGTCGTCAGGCGCGCTACGGCCCTTGCCGGTGATGACCAGAACGAGCCGCTTGCCCTCCGACTGCGCACGCAGCACGAAACCCGTGAGCGCGCGATGCGCCTCGTCGAGGGTACGGCCATGCAGGTCGATGCGCGCTTCGGGCGCGAGCTTGCCGCGCGTCATGCGGGCATGGGCCTTGCGATCCATGGCAACGCCCTCGCGCCCGAGCGCCTCGGCTATCGGGTCGGCGATGTCGTGGCCGGGCGCGGCGGGGGCGGCGCGCGCGCCGATGCGGAAGGGCGGGATCGGCGCCGTCGGGGGCGCGGCGGTCTGCGGCGGGTCGGGCTTTGGCGGGTCGGACTTCGGTGCGGGTGTCTGCGGCGCGTCGCGGCGCGGATGCAGGGGGTCGGCCGTCTCGGTGACGCGGCGCCACAGATCGGCCTCCTCGGGGGCGAGCTTGCGCGGGCGCCGGCGCACCCCTCAACCCCCGTCGAGCATCACATGGGCGCGGTCGATCGGCAGCAGCATCACCATGTCGCCGCGATCGCGCATGTGGCTCGCGCGCATGCCCGCCTCCGCGCCGGTGCCAAAGAAGATGTCGCCCCGCGCCGGCCCCTTGATCGCGCCGCCCGTATCCTGCGCGACCATGAGTCTGCGCAGCGGCGCCGGCCCCTCAGTCGCGACCCAGACCGGCGCCCCGAGCGGGACGAAACCGGGATCGATGGCGAGGCTGTAATCGGCGGTCAGGGAGCGGTTGAGCGCGCCGCGCGGGCCGTTTTCGCTCGGTTCGTCCTCGAGCACCCGAAAGAAGATATAGGAGGGGTCGTCGAGCAGGATCTCCATCCCCATTTCCGGGTTGCGCCGCACCCAGTTTCGGATCACCGCCTCGGACACCTCGTGACGCTCGTAGATGCCGCGGCGCACGATCTCGGCGGGGACGGGGCGGAAGGGATGGCCGTTGCGCGCATCGTAGCCGAGCCGCAGGACCTCGCCATCCTCCAGACGCAGCCGCCCCGAGCCCTGCATCTGCAGGAAGTAATGATCGACCGGGTCGCGCAGCCAGGCGATGGCGTAGTCGTCGAGCTCCTCGCTCTCGGCGATCTCGGCGCGGGTCAGCCAGGCCTCGCCGCGCTCCAGATCCTCGGGGGTCTTGTGCACAGGGTATTCATAGGGCTCCTCGCGCTCGCGGGCGGCGCGATACTCGGGCTCGTAATAGCCGGTATAGAGCGCCTGGCCGGGCCCGCCCACGCGCACAGGCTGAAAGAAGAGCTCGAAAAAGGGGCGCGGCGGGGGATCCGTGGTCGCATAAGCGCAGACACCCGCCCAGACATCCGGATCGAGGTCGGAGCAGGTCTTGCGGAAGGTCTCGAGTGCTGCCCCGTGATCGGCGCTCTCCCACCCGTCGAGACTGTCGAACGATATTTCCTCAAGGAAGGGCGACGGCACCGCCGGCAGCGCCAGCATGATGCCGAATACGGCGCCGGCGGCCGCGCGCTGCGCGCGCGTCATTCGCCCGTGGCGACGAGCTGCCAGTTGGGCGAGTCGGAGTCCATCCGGCGCGCGAAGGTCCAGGCGTCGTTTTGGCGCTTGATCTCGTTCGGGTCGCCTTCGACGATGTTGCCCTCGCTGTCGCGCACGACGGAGGTGATCTCGCCCTCGAACCGGACCGTCAGCTCGGCCTCGTTGGTCTCGGTATCGAAGCTCGCCGTGATCAGCTTGAGTTCGCGCAGGCCCACGAAGGTCGCCTCGACCGTGAGGCCCTCGCGCTCGCGCATCTCCACGACCTCGGCGAAACTTTCATAGACATCGCGCGACAGGAACGGCAGCACCTCGTCGAGCTCGCCGTTCTCGAAGGCCATCAGGATCATTTCGTAGGCCTGACGCGCGCCGTGCAGGAATTCGCCGACATGGAACTCCGGGTCGACCGATTTCATGTCGGCAAGGGCCCTGGCCGCGGGGCTGTCATCGGGAACGTGATCGGTGATGTCGGTGTCTGGGCCACCCTCGATGACCTCGAAGCCGCGGCGCCGGTCCTCGGCGGCGTCGGTGCCACCCGTCTGGCTGACACGGGGCTTCTCGAACCCTTCGCGCGTGCCCAGAACGCTGCGCAGACGCAGGATCAGGAAGATGGCGATGGCAGCGAGAACGAGAAGTTGGATCACGGCGGAGCTCATCGATGCCTCGGCGGTGGGGGTTTGGTATCAGACACTGGGGCCTTATGTAAGGCGCAACGCAGGGCGAGTCCACCTTGCGGGGACCAAGAAGGGAAAGCGTGATGTGGCTATTTGTCCTGTTCGTCATGATTCCGCTGATCGAGATCGCGTTGTTCATC
>PUKW01000260.1 GCA_003550665.1 Paracoccaceae bacterium
AAGCCGTGCATCCCGCGCCCGAAGCGGCGGCGCAGGAACTCGGTCATCGCGATCTGGTGCGGCATCAGCACACGCATCCGCAGCCCCAGCACCGCGAGCGCGAAACGCGGCGTTGCCGCCGCGATCGCATAGCCGATCACCGCAGCAAGGCCGCCCCATGTCGCCATCTCCGCCGGCGCGAACAGGATCCATGCGCCCAGGCTCGTGGCGAGGACGGTCGCGGCCGTCGCCCCGCTCGACATGCTGTTGTGGGCTGCGACATGGGCCTGCGCGTCCCCGCCGATCCGCCGGGCCGCGAAGAGGCCGATCGCGATGAAGATGAGCGCGGTGAGCGAGAGGGCGCCAAGTGCGAGCCCCGGGCTGACGGCGCTCACGACAAGCCCCTGCCGAGCCTGCGGTGCGTGTCGATGGCCGATGAGGCCCGCGCGTGTCGCGTCATGGTTCCTCTCCCTACGCCGGTACGAGCCGGATCAGGTTCGACGGGTTTCCGCGTTGTCCGTTGCTGGACATGGCGGGCTCTCAGCCCCCTATCGGGGCGCCCCGTGGAACAGTATGTGATCGTCGCGGCCGATCGATCGCCGCCACAGCTAATCCGTAGCAATCGTGCTCAGCGGGTGCAACAGGGCGATGCGCATCCTGCCGATCCCTTGCGGGGCCCGGACGACCGGACGATCTGCGAACCGCGGCGAAGCAATCCCCGGGCCTTGTCAGGAACGGCAAGGCTGGCGCGCGTTCACTGGACAGCCCGCGGGGCCGCGCGTCGCGACGGCAGGCGCGCGTCCCGGCGGGGTCCGAACGGCGCGCGCGGGCGAGCGCGCGGCGGTGATCCCGGCACCGTCGTCTCGCGGTGCTTCTCTCCGCGCGCCATCGCGCCGCCGCGCTGCGGGAAACCCCTCATGCCGGTCGTTCAGTTGTCACCCGCCGCTGTCCCGATGGGGGGCATCACGTCCTCGATCCGGTGCAGGGGGGTGCCGTGGGCATCGGTGTGCAGCAGGCCGGTCAGCGCCAGCTGGCTGTAGCCGTGGACCACGGACCACAGGAAGGTCTCGGCGCGCCGCCGCGCATCGGGCGCATCGCCATAGAGCGGTTCCAGCCCGGCGGCGATGTCGGAGAGCACGCCGTAGCTCTCGGCGCCGGCGCGCTGCAGCTCCGGGTCGGCGAAATCGGCGTCGCGGGTGGAGAACATCAGCGTGAAGAGATGCGGATGCGCCTGCGCGAAGCGCACATATCCGATCATCGCCGCAAAGCGCCGGTCGCCGCGGCCCGTCTGCGCCGGCAGGCCGTCGCGCATGAATGCGGCGTGGCGGCGGAACCCCTCGGCGGCGATCGCCGTCTTGAGCCCGAGCACGCCGTCGAAATGGCGCCGGGGCGCGGCGTGGCTGACCCCGACGCGCGCCGCGATGGCGCGCAGCGACAGCCCCTGCGGCCCGGCCTCCTCCAGAAGCGCGATGCCCGCATCGACCAGCGCGCGCTTGAGATCGCCGTGATGATAGGGCTTCTCGTCCATGCCCGCATCATACCGCGCCTATGTTTCCGGCGTCAACTTTTTTGCTTGACGCCCCGGAGTCGACTCGGGCAGGAATGTTTGCACCGGAAACATAGGGCGCCGGGGCCGATCAGCGGACCGGCAGGAAAGGAGACACGAATGAACGGCGCAACACAGCGCGGCGCCCTTCGATGGGCGTATATCCTGGCCGGGCTCGGGCTCGGCGTGTTCCTCTACTCGCCGCTGAGCACCATCCCCGAGACTCGCGCGGTGGTGCTCTACGGGGTGTTTCCGCTCCTGGCGCTGAGCGGGTTCGCTATGTGGCAACGGGGGCGCCTCGCGCGGCTGCTCGGGCGGTCGCGGCGCGCCCGGGGCGGGGAGCCGCGGCCATGAGCTGGGAGGGGCTGTATTCCCTGCTCAACCTGAGCGCCGTGTTTGGTTGGCTGTTGCTGATCGCGGCGCCGCGGCACTGGCGGTTGCTGGGGCTGGTGCCGCGCTACGTCGTCCCCGGCGCAATCGCCGTCGTCTATAGCGGGCTGATGGCGGCGCATTACGCGCAGTCCGGGGGCGGCTACGGCTCGCTCGAAGCGGTGCGCCGGCTGATGGCGCATGATCCGGTGCTGCTGGCCGGCTGGGCGCATTTTCTGGCGTTTGATCTCGTGGTGGGCGTGCTCCTGGCCGAGCGGATGGACCGGGTCGGGGTCGGGCGCGTGCTGCAGGCGCCGGCGCTGATCGCGACATTCCTGTTCGGGCCCATCGGCTGGCTGCTCGGGCTGGCCACCGAGGCCGGCGCGCGCTGGCGCGGTCGGCTCGTAGCGGAGGCATGAGCCGTGATGCAGATTTCTTCCACCTTCGGAACGCTGTCGGCCGGTGACGCCGGCGCATCCGCCGGCGCCCGCCCGACCTGGCCCGTCGGCGCGCTCGGGGCGCTGACCGCGCTGTCGCTTGCGGCGCTGCTGATCGCGCTTGCCGCGGCCGGGTTAGATGCGCGCACGCTCAACGGCGAGAGCGTCTGGGCCAAGCCCGCGCGCTTCGCCGCCTCCTTCGCGCTGTTCTTCGCCACGCTTGCGCTTGTGGCGGCGCGGCTGTCGCCGCGGGCACAAGCGAGCCGGGGTCTGCGCGCCGCGGTGGCGGTGCTCGCGGCGGCGTTTCTCTACGAGATCGGCTACATCCATGTGCAGGCGGCGCGGGGTGTCTCCTCGCATTTCAATTTCGCCACCCTCGCGGCGGAGATCCATTTCGCGCTCATGGGCATCGGGGCCGTCGCTCTGATGGTCTACGTGGGCGCGATCGGCGTGCTGGCCGGGCGCGACAGCGATGCGCGGCTGGGGCCGGGGCTGCGCCGCGGGGTGCGGCTGGGGTTTCTCTGGTCGGCGGCGCTGACCATTCTCGCCGGGGTGTCGATCGCGCTGATGGGCGGGCCGTTGACCGGCGCGCCGCCGCCGGATGCGGCCGCGCTGCCGCTTCTGGGCTGGTCGGGCGCTGTCGGGGATCTGCGCCCGGCGCATTTCCTCGCCCTGCACGCGATGCAGGCGGGTCCGCTCCTCGGGCTCTGGGCCGACCGGCGCGGCTGGCCCGTCGCACGGGTCCGGCAGGCCCTGCTCAGCTACGCCGCCCTCACACTCGCCGTGTATGCGCAGGCGCTGGCGGGATACCCGCTGCTTGCCCTCTGATCCCCCTCGCGGGCCGCGGCAGATGCCGCGCCCCCCTTTCAACCTTCCCACAGCTCAAGAAAGGAGCCAAACATGCAACTCTCCGACGCCGCGCCCAAGCGCATCGAGGCCTGGCTGGACGCGCGCGGCCGCAGCGCATGGATCATCGCCATGGTACTGGGCTTCATCCTGTTCTGGCCGGTCGGCCTCGCGGTGCTCCTGCGCATGCTCTGGCGCGGGCGGACGATCGCCGGTGCGGCGCGCGCGCAGTCCCGGGCCGAGGGCAACGCCGCCTTCGCCGCCCACCGCGCCGAAACACTGCGCCAGCTCGACGAAGATGCCGCCGCCTTCGAGGCGCATCTCGCCGAGGAGGAATTCGCCCGCGACCGCGCGGAATTCGAGCGCTTCAAGGCCGCCCGGTCCCGCTAGCACGACAGCGCGCGCACGTCGGAGCTCTCCCAGCCCGACGGCGCCGCCTGAGCGCCGGCGCGCCGTCGCCCGGGCCCGCCGGCAATCGTGATCCGGGCGGCCCGGGTCGCGCTTCGCCGTCAGTCCGCATCAGCAGGCGCGGGCCCGCGCTGCGAGGCGTCACCGGCAGACCGGCCGGGGATGAGGACGCCTTCGGGGTATTCTCCCGCATCATACGCGCGCCGCCCGAGGAGAGGCATCTCGAAAGCGGTCGTCGCGCTGCCTCGCGTTAAAGGGGAGGGGGCACGACCCGCCATTTCGCGAGCTCCCCGGCGCACCGTCATCCCGGCCCATCGACCCGCCTGCGCGCGGCCCTACCTTACTTTTTCAACCGGGAGCGCCCCATGTACCTTCTCGTCCTCATCCTCGTCACCGGCCTGATCTTCCTGATCGCCGACGCGCTGATGCTTCCCAACGTCATCAAGCCGCTCTTCGAGCAGCATCTCGGGGACGCAATGCTCGACGACATCCGCGTCGTACCGGCAGCACTCTTCTACGTCATCTACATGGCGGGGGTGATCTGGTTCGCGGGCTGGCCGGCGCTGCGCGATGGCGCGCCCTCGACGGCACTCCTCAACGGCGCGATACTGGGTTTCGTCGCCTACGGCACCTATGAACTCGTCAGCTGGACGGTGATGCGCGACTGGCACCCATCGATGGTGGCGGTCGATATGGCCTGGGGCACGGTGCTGACCGCGGTGTCGGCCTGGGGCGGGGTCATGGCCGCCCGCGCGATCGGCTGACCGGGAGG
>PUKW01000303.1 GCA_003550665.1 Paracoccaceae bacterium
AGGCGCGCGGTTCAAGCCGCGTGATCTGCGAGGTCGAGACCGAGGGGGGGCATGTCGGCGTCGGCATGACCGGCAAGTTCCTCGCGCATGGGGTGGTCGCCGCGATCCACCATCACATCCTGCCCGCGATCAAGGGCATGGATGTGCATGATGTCGAGGCGATCCACGCCAGGCTGCACCCCGTCCTTTCGGAACGCGGGCGCCAGTCGGGCGCCAATCTGTGGGCGCTCAGCGCCGTGGACCTCGCATTGTGGGACATCATCGGGCAGATTTCGGGCCGCCCGGTGGCCAGCCTGCTCGGCGGCCATCAACCGCACGCGGATGTCTATGTCACCTTCGGCTTCGGTGTCTACGAGCGCGATGAGCTGGTCGAGGTGGGGCGGATGCTCATCGACAAGGGGCATTCGCGGCTCAAGGTGCTGGTGGGTGTTTCCTCCGATGGCGTGCAGGGCGATGCGGCGCGCGTGCGCCATGTTCGCGCGGCGCTGGGCGATCAGGTGACGCTGGCGATGGACGCCAACGAGTCGATCACCCTCGACTACGCACAGCGGCTCTGCCGGCTGGTCGAGGATTGCGACATTGCCTGGTTCGAGGACCCGGTGCGCGGCAACGACCCGCGTGACCTGGCCGCCCTGCGGAGGGGCACCGTGATCCCGCTCTCGGCAGGGCAGATGGACGGCCACTCCACCCGGTTCCGCGAGTGGCTGGAGCATGACGCGATCGACATCTTCATGCCCAACAGCATGTATAATGGCGGCATGACCGAGACGCGCCGCGTCGCCGCACTGGCGCAGATCCATCACCGCCCGCTTTCCGATGCCGGCGGCGGCGGGGTGTACTGTTTGCACCATGTCGCGGGGCTGCGCGGGGGGACACTGGCCGAATGTCATCTCGGCGTCGAGGCATGGGAGCAGGCGATCTTCACGAACGCGCCGCTGCCCGAGAACGGGCGTATCGTCATTCCCGACCGGCCCGGCTTCGGGGTCACGCTCGACCGGGACATGCTGCGCGAGACGCTTGTGACGCCGTGATCCGATCTCGTTCGCGGCGCGCCGTCCCGCGCGCCCGCCTTTCGTTCGACAGCCCCCCAGAGGAGAGTCCGCCCATGTCGCGCAACGAAGCCGTGGCCGCCGCGAGGCGCCACCTGACCGACGGTGATTTCGCCGACGATCTCGCCCGCAGGATCGCAATTCCCACCGAGAGCCCGCGCGAGGATTCCGCCCCCGATCAGCAGCGTTATCTCGAGCAGGAGATGCGCCCGATGCTCGAAGCGATGGGCTTTGAGTGCCGCATTCTCGACAACCCGACGCAGCCGCGCCTCCCCGCGCTTTTCGCCGAACGCCATGAGGGCGATGATCTGCCGACCATCCTGACCTACGGCCACGGCGATGTGCTGTGGGGAATGCAGGGCGACTGGGAGGAGGGGCTCGACCCCTGGGAGATGACGGCGCGTGACGGCCGTTTCTATGGCCGCGGGGCGGTCGACAACAAGGGCCAGCACGCGATCAACCTTGCCGCGCTGCGCGCCGTGCTGGAGACGCGCGGAAGCCTCGGCTTCAACATCAAGGCGATCATCGAGATGGGCGAGGAGTCCGGCTCGCCGGGCCTGCGCGAGATCGCCGAGCAGAATGGTGATCTGCTCAAGGCCGATGTGCTGATCGCGTCGGACGGACCGCGCATCGGGGCCAACCGCCCGACGATCTTCCTGGGCGCGCGAGGCTCCAAGAACTTCCACATGACCTGCCATCCGCGCGACGGCGCGCATCATTCGGGAAACTGGGGCGGGGTGCTCAAGAATCCCGGGGTGCGCCTCGCGCATGCCATCGCCACGCTGATTGACGCCAACGGAAAGATCCTCGTCGATGAATGGCGCCCGCCCGAGATCCCGGCGAATGTGCGCGCCCTGCTCGACGATCTGGAATTCGAGCACGGCCCCGAGGACCCGAAGATCGACGCCGATTGGGGTGAGCCGGGGCTTGACGGGCCGCGCCAGGTGCTGGGCTTTTCCAGCTTCGAGGTGTTGGCCTATCAGTGCGGGCGCCCCGAGGCGCCGGTCAACGCGGTCCCGGGCATCGCGACGGCGACATGTCAGCTGCGCTATGTCGTCGGTGTGGACGGTGATCGCGTCCTGCCCGCGCTGCGCGAGCATCTCGACCGTCACGGCTTCACCGATATCGATGTCCAGGCGATGAAGCGGGGCTTCTTCAGCGCCACGCGCACCGACCCCGACAATCCGTGGGTCAGCCTCGCCGCCGGCTCGATCGAGGCGACCACCGGCAAGAAACCCGGCATCCTGCCCAATCTCGGGGGCTCGCTGCCCAACGAGGTGTTCGCCGAGGTGCTCGGGATGCCCACGGTCTGGGTGCCGCATTCGCATCCGTCCTGCTCGCAGCACGCGCCGAACGAGCATATGCTCGAAAGCGTGGCCGAGGAGGGGCTCGCGATCATGGCCGGCCTCTTCTGGGATATCGGCGAACGGGGACGCGTCTAGGCCGTGGCCTGGCTCGAGCGCCGGGGCGGACGCATCTACTTCGAGCGTCACGGCATGGCCGGACCGGCGGTGATCCTGGTGCATGGGCGCGGCGGATGCGCGGCGAGCTGGTGGCAGCAGATCCCGCATCTTGCCGCCGATCACCGGGTTCTTGCTCTCGATCTACGCGGTTTCGCGCGTTCGGCATGGGCCGAGGACGGCCCGCATGCGCGCGCGCATGGGGAGGATCTGCTGGCGCTGCTCGACGCCGAGGGGCTTGACCGCGCCGTCGTCGTGGGGCAATCGCTGGGCGGACGGGCCTGCATGACGCTGGCCTGGCGGCATCCCGAACGGGTGCGCGGCCTCGTGCTGTCGGCAACGCCCGGGGGGCTGCGCATTCCCGAGGTACTCGACAGCCAGGCGATGCGCGCCTCGATCCCGCGCGGCATCGAGGCGCCGACCGCCGCGCTGGCGCCGGATTATCGCGCCTCGAACCCCGAGATGACGCTGCTTTACGAGCAACTGCGCGCGATGTCGCCGCAACCGGGCGCGCAGTTCAGGGCCAGTCTCGACAGCATCGAGGACGGGCCGGGGCCGGAGGATCTGACGGGCCATGCGGTGCCGACGCTGGTGATTTCGGGCAGCGAGGACCCGCTCTACCCACCGCCGATCCTCGAAGCGGTGGCCGCACGCATCCCCGGCGCGCGTTTCGCGCGGATGGAAGGGGCGGGTCACTCCCCTTACTGGGAGCAGCCCGCGGCGTTCAACGCGCATCTGGGCCGGTTTCTCGCCGCGCTGGCCTGAGCGGTATTCGTGGCGCGGAGGTGCCGCGCATGCAGCGGTTTCAAGCCATCGTGACGACGCGCGGGTCACCGGGCGACTGCGCTTTCCGGGCAGCCGATGCGCGCAGCGCATGTCGCACCGCCGCCCGGTAAGGCGCGAATTCCCGCGGGCTTTACGCCACAACCGGGTCCACGCTCTCGAGCAGCCAACGCGCCATCGCGGTCGCGGCAGCATCTTCTCCCGGAAGGCCCATGATCTGAACGCCCACGGGCATACCGCCAACGCCCATCATCGGCACCGTCGCGGCCGGGGCAAACAGCATCGAGGTGCCGAAATTACAGACCGGGCTGCCAGTCGGACGCGGCGCCAGCGGCTCGCCGGGGCGGTCGCCGGGCCAGAGCGGGGCCGGCCCCGGCGCCGAGAGGAGGATGGCACCATCGGCCATCGGACCGACCCGGGCATGGATCGCCTGCGCCGCCGCGCGGCGGGCCAGAAGCGCATGGTAGTCGTCGGCGGTCATTTCCTCGGCCTTGGCCAGGCCTTCCTTGAGGCGTGTGCTCGGCCCGTCGGGGGATTGGTCGACGAGATTGCGATGCGCCCAACGGTTCTCCCAGGCCGTGATCGCGTTGCAGATGTCGCGGGCATCCGCGATCGCCTGCTCCAGCACCTCCACCGGCGGACAGTCGCGGCGGGTGAGCAGAGTGACGCCGGCGGCCGAGAGACGCTCCATCAGCTTGGTGAAAGCGTCGCGGGTGGCCTGGTCGGTCTCGGCCCAGCCCTCGGTTTCCAGCACAATCAGCCGCGCCGGCTGCCGCGCGGCGGGGGCGGTGTCGGGGCCCGAAAGCGCGAAGTGCCCGCGATCGCCGCCCGCGCGGCGCGCCACGGCAATGGAAGCGCGCCACATATCCTCGATGGAGCCGGCCTGAAAGCCGTGCGTGCTCATGGAGGTGCCCTGCCGCTCACCCCGGTTGAGCGCGCCCTGGGTGGGTTTGAGGGCCACATTGGCGCAATAGGAGGCCGGTCGGATGATCGATCCGCCGACCTGCGAGCCCACGCCGCAGGGCACCATGTGTGCGCCCACCGCGGCTCCGGTGCCCGAAGACGAACCGCCCGGCGTGCAGGCCGGGTCGAATGGGTTGGTGGTGGGCCCGGGATGGCTGCCCCCCAGCTCGGCGGTGACCGTCTTGCCCAGAATGACCGCCCCGGCCTCGCGCAGCGCGCTGACCATCGCGTTGTCACGCTTGGGAAAATTGCCGCGATAGGCCTCGCATCCCATCTGGGTCGGCATATCGCGCGTCTCCAGAAGGTCCTTGACGCCAATCGGCATGCCGTCGATCAATGAGAGCGGCTTGCCCGCCTTCCAGCGTTCGCCAGAGGCATCGGCCGCCTCCCGCGCGCCCTCCTCGTTGAGCGCGGCGAAGGCCTGAACAACGGGCTCGCGCTCCGCGATCACCTCGAGGCAGCGCTCCAGATAGGCGCGGGGCGTGTCGCTGCCATCGTCAAAGGCCGACAAGCGGTCGTGATAGGTCAGCTGTTCAAAGCTGCGCGGATCGTAGCTTCTGGGGGTTTGGGGCATGCCGATACCATCCTCCATCATGTGAATTCTGAATTGAATTCACTTTGTTTGGAGAGTGCGGCTGACCACTGCTCATGTCAACGCTGACCTGCGCGGTTCGTGAATTTTCTTGCCGATCGTCAAGCTTACGGACGCGATGCGCGAATTCCGGGGCATGGTGCCTGCGAAAGAGATTCTGCGCAGGTCGGGGACAACCCGCGACGGTTTGCGCGGACTCGCGCGGGCCCGTGATCTTGCATGGCGGGCGGAGACGCGGAGCTTGCTCAGCCGGCCGCGCCCGTCACGCCGGCGCGCGCCGCCTGTGCGACCAACCAGTGCCGCGCGTCGCGCATCTCCGGCGCGGTGGCGAACTGGTTCATGTAATGGCCGCCAAAGCCGCGCCCCTCGATCGCGGCGAACATGGCGGCGAAGTCCATCGTGCCCTCTCCGGGCAGCAGATGCTCTTCGATCGGACCCACGCAATCGGCCAGTCGCACCTCGCCGACCCGCGCGAAGTCGAGTGCGGCAATGAAGCCGGCCACCCCCTCGGGCTGCAGATGGGCATGGTTGGCGGTGAACGCCGTCCCCACCACCGCCGGGTCGAGGCGCTCGAGATACCACAGCCATTCATCCAGATCGGCCGCGAGGTAATGCACCTCGGCGCCCCTCGGCTCGGGGTTAGGATTCTCCAGCAGGAGCCGCACGCCGTGCCGGTCAGCATGGTCGCTTGCACGTTTCAGCCGCTCCAGCCCGGCCTGCCGGCGCGCCGCGTGATCGGCGGTGAAATGATACCCCGCGTGAACAATCACCCAGCCCGCATCAAGCGCCTCGGCCAGCTCGATATAGCTGCGCAGATAGGCATCCGCCGCCTCGGCCATGTGGGGCGAGATCTCGGCGATATTCACCCCCGAGAGCGTGTGCAGCCCCAGGCGGACGCCGGTTTCGGCCAGCTTCGCGCGGATGGAGGGCGCGCGGGCCGGCATCTCGTGAAGGGCGTTGGGGGGCAGATCGGTCTGCATGTCGAGAAAGTGTACGTCATTCCCGGCGGCCCAGGCGATGCCCGCCTCCACCGGCATGTCGCGGCCAAGATCGACGCCAATGCGCTGATGCAGGGACAGGGTCACGGGCGTTCGTCTTCGTTCGGGGCATGGCCGCTGACGAGCCAGGCCGTGGCGGTCAGGCTGCGCGGGCCGTCCGGCGCGCCCGACAGGAAGGCCGCGCGAACGGCCGCTTCCACGCGCCGGCGCAGCTCCGGGTCCAGCCCCGCGACATAGCCGCCGACCGGGCCCTGGCCGCCGAGAAGGGGCTGCCAGTAATCGTCGAAGTCCGCGAAATCCATGCGGATCGTCACCTCGTCGCGGGCAACTTCTTCAAAGCCCGCCTCGCGCCAGAGCGATTCCAGCCCGTCGGGCAGGGCGAGCGGGTGCGAGAACAGCCGGTCACGCAGCGCGGCCGCGTCCGGATCGAGGCTGGCGGCACTGTCCCAGAGCAGCCGTTGGTAGACGAGCCCGCCGCGAAAATCCCAACCCGCCACGACGCCAAGCCCCCCGGGGCAGAGGACACGGCGCATCTCGCGCGCCGCTGCAGCGGGGTCGGGCAGGAAGTTGAGCACGATGGAGGCATAGGCCCCGGCGAAGGTGCCCGTTGCTGAATCGAGCGCCTGAGCGTCGCCGGTCGCGAAGGTTACACGGGCGCAGTCCTGTCGGGCGCGTGCAAAGTCGAGATAGGGCTCGGCCGGATCGATCCCGGTGATGGCGCGGTCCGGGTGCCGGGCGGCCAGCGCGGCGCTCAGGCTGCCGGTGCCGCAACCGACATCGAGCAGCGCCCCGGGCGTAGCGGGAACACTTCGCAGGGCGATCTCGCGGGCGAGCCGGGCCGTCCACCGGCCGATGAACCGCTCATAGGCCGCGCCATTGCTGGCAGCATAGCCGGGGGCAGGGGGCATTGGCGAAGCCTTGGCTCTGGAGAGAGAAATTGACCCCCGCGGACGCACCGCGGGGGTCGAAGGTCCCGGCTGGTCCGGATCGGATCAGTCGGCCCAGCGCGCGTTATAGAAGCGCGGCACCTCGTCCGGAACCGGAGAGAACTCCAGTTGATCATGATAGGCGTAGGTCAGCGCATAGGTGAAGAGCGGCACGATGTAGGCCTCCTCGGAGATGAGGCGCAGCGCTTGGGTATAGGCTTCCAGGCGCGCATCCTGGTCCATCGTGTTGCCCTCATCCATATAGGCGAGGACCTCGTCGTCGCGGGCGTAGTCGTCATCCGAATGCCGGAACCAGTGCCCGGTCGAGGCGATGACGTCCCCGATCGAGGTGGACCCCCAGGCCTGGAACCAGAACGGGGTTTCGCCGGCGCGGGTCCGTTCGCTCAGCGCGGACCACTGGATGTAGTTCATCTCGGCCTCGATCCCCACGGCGTTCAGATCGCCGATGATCGCCTCGGCGATCGGGCGCTCGCGATAGGCGTAGAAGGGAATCGAGAACCCATCCTCGTATCCGGCCTCGGCCAGCAGCTCGCGCGCGAGCTCGGGATCATACTCGTACTCGACGACTTCATCCTGCACGCAGCCGAACTGGACGGGTGCGCAGGCCGCGTTGATGACGCTCGAGCCCGGCCCCATCATCGCCTCGCGAATGCCTTCGCGATCGATGGCGTGGTTGACGGCCCGGCGCACACGCACATCCTGAAAAGGTGTTTCGCCGGTCCGCCCGGCCGCATCCATGTTGAGAAAGCCAAAGCGCAGCAGCTCGCCCGAATCGACGGCGATGCCGTCCGCGTTTTCCAGCCGCTCGCGCGCATCCGGCGGCACGCGCCAGATCCAGTCGAGATCGCCGGTCATCAGCTCGACGGCCTGGGTGTTGAACTCGCCGATGCGGCGGAATTCCAGCGTGCCGATCGAGGGCTGGCCCTTGGCGCCGCCGAAATAGTCGTCGAACTTTTCCATCACGATGCGGTCGCCGGCGGACAGCTCGGTCACCCGGTAGGGCCCGGTGCCGATGGGCTCGCGCGACATGCCGTCGGATCCGACCTCGGAGAAGTACTCCTCCGGATAGATCGGCAGCATGTTGACGAGATAGTCCATGATCGGCGGGAAGGGCTCGGAGAGCAGCAGCCGGACCGTATAGTCATCGACTTTTTCCGCGCCATCGAGGAAGAAGATGTCGCGCGGCAGCGAGTTCGACGTGACGTAATCCACGGTGAAGACGACATCATCGGCGGTCAGTTCCTCGCCGTTATGGAACATCACCCCTTCGCGCAGCTTGAACTCGATGGTGGTGTCGTCGATCACCTCCCATGATTCGGCGAGATGGGGTTCATACTCCCCCGTCTCGGGGTCCTTGTAGACCAGCCCGTCCCAGATGTGGAAGGCCATGACGATGCCTTCGCGGTTGTTGTGCTCGTAGTAGTCGATGCTGGAGGCGAGGCTGTCGGAGGCCCAGCGCAGCGTGTCATCCTCGGGGCCGGCCTTGGCGGTGGTCCCCACCGCGGCGATGGCAGCTGCCATGCAGCTCGCGCCGATTGCAGATCGGATCATGTTGTTTACTCCCTGTTACGCGCTGATTGTCGGAGCGCGACTTGCCTATCGCGCCGCTCAGCGTCGATACCGCTCCGCCCATAATCACGTTCCAGCCATCAGAGGCGGGCCGATTCGGAAGCGAAGGTTCGGTGCCTGCGCGGCACGTGTTTACAAGTGCTGCTTTTGCACTATGAATTCATTATGAAAGGCCCGGCGCTTACGTCAACCCTCAAATTCCTCGGAGGCCGGCTATATGCCATTTATTCGTTCCGAAAGTCTGACCACTCATAAGCTGCGCGCCAATCACTTAGGCGAGGTGCTCACCGACCGCCTCGTTGATGGGCGGTATGGAACCGATGCGTCGGAGTGCGCGCTCCTCCAACGGGCCATTGCCGTTCCGCTGGCGTCGCCGACGCCCGAATACCCTGTAGAGCACCGCCGAAGCAAATTTCAGCTGACGATGCGGGGCGGCGGCACTTCGCGTAACGGGCAGGCGATCAATGAGCGCGTCGCCATGAACACGGCGCGCCATCTCAACCGTCTGCTCGAGGTGGATGCCGAAGCGGCCGGATGCGAGGTCGAGCCCGGCATCGTACTCGACGAACTGCACCCCCAGATCGCCCACAATGGCTGCGGTCTTCTGACGACATCTCGACCTCGTCGCGCGCAACGTTGAAGCATGTTCTCCACGGCGAGCCAGCCGCGGTGCTGACCGTCGAATTCGCGGGTTCAAAGCCTTGGTTCCGGAAGTAAAGCGACCCCTGCGGACGTGGCGCAGGGGTCGATCGCCTCAGATGGCCGGGGTTGGATCAGTCGATCCAGCGCGCGCGGTAGAAGCGCGGGATCTCGTCGGGCATCGGCTCGAACTCCAGCTGCTCATGATGCGCATAGGTCAGCGCGAAGGTGAAAAGCGGCACGATATATGCCTCTTCAGAAATAATGCGCAGCGCGTTGCGGTATGCCTCGAGGCGCGCATCCTGATCCATCGTGTTGCCCTCATCCATATAGGCGAGGACGTCGTCGTCGCGGGCGTAGTCGTCATCCGAATGCCGGAACCAGTGGCCGGTCGAGGCAATGACGTCCCCGATCGAGCTCGACCCCCAGGTCTGGAACCAGAACGGCGTCTCGCCGGCGCGGGTGCGCTCGCTAAGGGCCGACCATTGCACGAAGTTCAGCTGTGCGTCGATTCCCACGGCGTTCAGATCACCGATAACTGCCTCGGCGATCGGTCGCTGGCCAAAGACGTAGAAGGGGGTCGAGAAGCCGTCCTCATAGCCGGCCTCGGCCAGAAGCTCGCGGGCACGATCAGGATCGTAATCATATTCGACGGCCACATCCTGATCGCAGCCGAACTGTATCGGGGCGCAGGCGGCGTTGATGAGGTTCGACCCCGGCCCCATCATCGCGGCGCGGATGCCCTCGCGGTCGATGGCATGGTTGACCGCCTGACGCACGCGCACATCCTGGAACGGCGTGTCGCCGGTGCGTCCCGCCGCGTCCATCTTCAGAAAGCCGAAACGCAGGATCTCGCCCGACTCGACGGCGATCCCGTCCGCGTTTTCCAGGCGCTCGCGCGCATCGGGCGGCACCCGCCAGATCCAGTCGAGATCGCCGGTCATCAGTTCCACGGCCTGGGTGTTGAACTCGCCCATGAAGCGGAACTCGACGGTCCCGATTGTCGGCATGCCCTTGGTGCCGCCGAAATAGTCGTCGTATTTCTCCATCGCGACGCTTTCACCGGGGGAAACGTTCGTGACCCGGTATGGGCCGCTGCCGATGGGCTCGCGCGACATGCCTTCAGTGCCGACTTCGGCGAAATACTCCGATGGGTAGATCTTCAGCGTCGTGGCGATGTATTCGAGCACCGGCGGGAATGCTTCGGGCAGGAAGATGCGAACTGTGTAGTCGTCTATCTTCTCGGCCCCGGAAATGAAGGACATGTCCCGCGGCAAGGTATTCGATGTGACGTAATCCACGGTGAAGACGACGTCATCGGCGGTCAGCTGCTCGCCGTTGTGGAAGGTGACGTCCTCGCGCAGCTTGAACTCGATGGTGGTGTCGTCGGTGAACTCCCACGACTCGGCGAGATGGGGTTCGAACTGGCCGGTGTTGGGTTCCCTGTAGATCAGCGGGTCCCAAACATGATCGGCGATGATGCGGCCGGTGCGGCCATTGTGCTCGTAGAAATCGAGGCTCGAATCCATGGTGTCGGAGGACCAGCGAATCGTGTCGTCCTCCGGGCCCGCCTTTGCGCTGGTGCCTGTCGCAGCGATGGCGGCTGCCATGCAGCTCGCCCCGATTGCAGATCGGATCATCATGCTTTCTCCCTGTTATGCGCCGAGTATCGGAGCGTTTCTTGCCATTTTTGCGCTGTTCAGCGTCAAGATCCCGCGCCCACACGCTTCTCGTTTCCAGCCATCACACCGGCCAATGAGGAAGGAGAGGTTTGATGCATGCGCGGCACCTGTTTACAAGTGCTGCTTTTGCACTATGAATTCATTATGAAAGGCCCTGCGACTACGTCAACCCTCAAATTCCACGGAGGCCGGCTACGTGCCAGTTATTCGCTCGGAAGGTCCAGCCATCCACAAGCTGCGCACACATGGTGTGGGCGACGTTCTCACCGATCGCTTCGATCTTGGGCGGTATGCAACCGATGCGTCGCATTACCAGGTCCTCCCGCGCGCCGTCGTCATTCCGCAGAGTAGCGCGGACGCCCGCAACACCCTCGAGATCACCGCCGAGGCCGGAGTGCCGCTGACGGTGCGAGGCGGCGGCACTTCGCAGAACGGTCAGGCGATCAATGACAGCGTCGTGATGGACACGTCGCGCCATCTCAACCGCCTTGTTGAGTTGGATGCCGAAGCGGGCGAAGCCGAGGTCGAACCGGGCATCGTGCTCGACGAGTTGAACCGTCAGCTCGCCCCCCACGGGCTGTGGTATCCCGTCGACATCTCGACCTCGTCGCGCGCCACGCTGGGGGGCATGGCCGGCAACAATTCCTGCGGCGGCCGCTCCCTGCGCTATGGCACGATGCGCGACAACACCATCGCCATCGATGCGGTACTCGCCGACGGCACGCGCCAGCGCTTCGACACCACCAACAGACCCGATGACGCCGGCGGGCTGGTCGGCAACATGCTCGATCTCGGCACGCGCGAGGCAGACGAGATCCGCGCACGCACCCCGCAGGTGCAGCGCCGGGTGGGCGGCTACGGTCTGGAGGCCCTCCTGCCCGAGCGGGCGCCCATCAACATGGCCCATCTCCTCGTCGGCTCGGAGGGCACGCTGGCCTTCACCGAGCGGCTGAGGCTGAAGCTGTCGCCCCTGATAGGCGAGAAGGTCGCGGGGGTGTGCCATTTCGGAACCTTCCACGCCGCGATGGAGGCCGCGCAGCACATCGTCACGCTCGACCCCCTCGGGGTGGAACTCGTCGATGACACGATGATCGCTCTGGCGCGCGACATCGTGATGTATCGCACCACGGTGGAGCAGGTGATCCGCGCCGAACCAGCCGCAGTGCTGATCGTCGAATTCGCCGAGACGCGCGCCGAGAACGAGGTTCGGCTTCGGCGCCTCGCCGAGCTGATGGGCGATCTCGGCCATTCCTGGGACGGGCGCGGCGTGCATTGGGGCGGGGTTGTCCCGGTGCGCGATGTGGCGCTTCAGGGGGCGCTGGGCGAGGTCCGCAAGGGCGGGCTGAACATAATGATGTCGATGAAATCGGCCGGCAAGCCCGTATCCTTCGTCGAGGACTGCGCGGTCCCGCTGGAGCATCTGGCCGAGTACACTTCCCGGCTGACCGAGATCTTCGAAGCCCACGGCACCTCGGGCACATGGTATGCCCATGCCTCGGTGGGCTGCCTGCATGTGCGCCCGATCCTCAACCTCAAGCTCGACAAGGATCTTTCGGCGATGCGCGCCATCGCCGAGGAGGCGTTTGAGATGGTGCGCCGCTTCAAGGGCTCGCATTCGGGCGAGCACGGCGACGGGATCGTGCGTTCGGAGTTTCACGAGGCGATGTTCGGTGAACGGATGATCGGGAATTTCCTCACCGTCAAGGACCGCTTCGATCCCGGGCGCGTGCTCAATCCCGGGCGCATCGTCGAGCCGCCCCGCATGGACGACCGCAGCCTGCTGCGCTTTCACCATGATTACGGCGAAAGCGATCACGTGCCCGCGCTTGACTGGTCGGCCTTTTCGGGCGGGGCCGGCGGGCTGCAGGGCGCGGCCGAGATGTGCAACAACAACGGGGCCTGTCGCAAGCTTCTGGGCGGGGTGATGTGTCCCTCCTACCGCGCGACGCGCAACGAGCGCGACAGCGTGCGCGGGCGGGCGAACACCTTGCGCCTGGCGCTTTCGGGCCAGCTCGGGCGAGACGCGCTGACGTCGGACGAGATGGCCGAGACGATGGCGCTCTGCGTCGGGTGCAAGGCCTGCCGCAGCGAATGCCCGACCGGGGTGGACATGGCGCGCATGAAGACCGAGGTGCAAGCCGCGCGCGTGGCGCAGAAGGGGCTCGACATCCGGTCGCGGGTGATCGCCTATCTTCCGCGCTATGCAGGCGTCGCGCGGACGCTGCGCCATCTGCTCAACCCCGCGATGCGGCTGCCCGGCGCAAGCGGCCTGATCCGGCGCATGCTGGGTTTCTCGGCGCGCCGGCCGCTGCCGCGATGGGCGCGCCCGCTGCGTCTGTCACCTTCCGCTCCTTCCGCTCCGGCCTCGCCCCGGCCCGAGGCGCGGCGCGTCGCGCTTTTTGCCGATAGCTTCAACGGCAACTTCGAGCCCGAGGTGATCGAGGCTGCCCATCGCGTGCTGACGGCCTGCGGATACCGGGTCGAGCTGCTCCGCCCTGCCGGGGGCGGGCGGGCGCTGTGCTGCGGGCGGACCTTCCTGGCCACCGGGCTGGTGGAGCAGGCCCGCGCCGAGGCGCGGCGCAGCCTGGAGACGCTGCTGCCGCTGGCGAAGGCGGGTGTGCCGATCGTGGGGCTGGAGCCGAGCTGCCTGCTCACCTTCCGCGACGAGGTGAGCGCGCTGCTTCCCGGCGCCGAGGCCGAGCAGGTCGCCGAGCGAACCCAGCTCTTCGAGGAGTTTCTGGCCGACGAGATCGCGAACGGCCTCGTGCTGCCGCTGCGCCCAATGCCGGGGCGCGCGCATCTGCACGGGCACTGTCACCAGAAATCCTTTGGTGCGATGCCGGCGACCGAGCGCGTTCTGCGCAGCATTCCCGAGCTCGAGGTCAACGTGATCGCCTCGAGCTGCTGCGGAATGGCCGGCGCCTTCGGCCTGCAAGCCGAAACCGAGGAGATTTCGCGCCAGATGGGCGAGGCCGCGCTCGCCCCCGCGGTCCGGGCGGCCGCGCCCGAGGACATCATCGCAGCCGATGGCAGCTCCTGCCGGCAGCAGATCGCGCATCTGACTGGTCGCGAGGCCCGCCATGTGGCACAGGTGCTGGCCGATGCCCTGCACGGGGATCCGTCGTGACAGAGATAAGAGTGAGATAGGAAATGTCTTCAATTGCGCATTCCAAGACACGCCCGATTCAGCGCCGCTCGCTTCATCAAGAGCTTCTGGAGCAGTTGCGCGGCCTGATTACCGACGGCACGCTGCGCCCCGGCATGAAGGTGCCCGAGCGCGAGCTTTGCGAACGTTTCGGCGTCTCGCGCACGCCGCTGCGCGAGGCGCTGAAGGTCCTGGCCTCCGATGGCACCGTGACCCTGAGACCCAATCGCGGCGCAACCATCGCTGAAGTAACGCTTGAAGAACTCGAAGAGGTCTTTCCGGTGATCGGCGCGCTGGAGGCGCTGGCCGGCGAAATCGCCTGTCAGAAGATCACGCCGGCCGAATTGGCCGAAATCCGCGAGTTGCATGAAGAGATGGTCGCGCATTGGAAAGCCGGCTCGGTGCAGGAGTATTTCCGCTGCAACCGCCACATCCACGAGGCGATCCTGTCGGCCACGCGCAATCCCTGCCTGCAGACCCACTATTCGATGCTCGCCGCGCGCATCTCGAATTTCCGCTACGTGGCTGGCATCGATGCCGAGCGCTGGCGCCTCGCGATCGAGGAACATGAAGCCATTCTCGCCGCCCTTGAGGTGCGCGACTCTGCCGCGCTCCAGCGCATCATGCGCGTCCACCTGGCAAACAAGCTCGAAACGGTGCGCAACTGGCTGGAAAAGCAGTGAGCGCCGATTGAGCCGGCAGGGCCGAAGCTCGGCGCCAGGGCGAGACCACCGGCGAAACAAGAAGAAGGACAGTGAGGATCCCCATGGCCCGTTTCGACAGTGAAGCCATCGCCGAAAAGATCACCCGCTGGGTGTCCTGCGAAAGCCCCAGCCGCGACATCGCCGCGGTCAACCAAATGCAGGACATCGTCGAGGCCGACCTTGCCGCGCCGGGCATCGCCGTCGAGCGACTCCCGGGCGGCGAGGGCGCGGCCGATGTCGTCATTGCCCGGGCGGGGCCGGCCAACAACCAGCCCCCCGTGCTGGTGCTGAGCCATGTCGACACGGTTCACCCGATCGGCACGATCGAGCGCGATCTGCCGCTTCGCAGCGAGGGCGAGCGCCTCTACGGGCCCGGCGCGCTGGACATGAAGGGCGGTGCGGTGATGGGGCTTGCGGCGTTGCGCGCGGCCGTGGCCGATGATGCCCTGCGCCGCCCCGTCATCTACATGTTCACGCCCGACGAGGAGATCGGCGCCATCCATACGCGCGGGCTGATCGAGGCGATGGCCCGGGGCGTGAGCCATGTGCTCGTGACCGAACCGGCGCGCCCCGGCGGCCGGGTGGTGACCGCCCGGCGCGGCTCGGGCCGCTTCGACGTTTATCTGCGCGGCATTCCCGCGCATTCCGGCTCCGGGCAGGAGATCGGGCGCAGCGCGATCCGCGAGGCGGCGCATCAGATCCTGCGCATCGAGGCCGCGGCTGATGCCGAGCGCGGCATCAGCGTCACGGTTGGCCTGATCAAGGGGGGCACGGCCTCGAACACCATTCCCGAACACGCATGGTTCAATGTCGATTTCCGCATCACCCACCCCGCGGATGCCGACCGGATGGAGGCCTTCATCCGCGGGCTGGAGCCGGTTGACCCCGATGTCGCGATCACCGTGGAGGGGTGCATCACGCGCCCGCCCTACGCCAAGAGCCCGGCGATTGCCGAGCTGCACGGGCGCGTGCAGGAGATCGGAGCCGAGCTTGGCCTGCCCCTCGAGGAGCTGCCCCTGGCCGGCGGCGGCTCGGACGGCAACTTTACCGCCGCGATGGGCATTCCCACGATCGACGGCCTCGGGATCGAGGGGGCGGGTGCGCACACCCTTGAGGAGCACGCGATCATCACCTCGGTCGGTCAGCGCACCGAGCTGATGTATCGGCTGCTCACCCGGCTGTGAGCGCGCATACGCCGAACCTGTATCGGCAGATGCGGGTGGGGCCGGCAATGACCCCGCGCGGGGCGATCGCCGGCCGGTGCGCGCGGGGGCAACGATCAAGAGGCATGCGGGCCATGGCAGGATGGGTTGCGCGGGTCTCGGGCGTGGCCGGGACGCGATGGCGGCGCCCCCCTTGCCCCGGGGCGGCACCGCTCCATCCATCATCACCCCCATCCGCGTCGTCCGTTGCGCGTGGCAACGCGGCGACGACACAGGCCGGCGGATCGGGCGCAATGGACGGGGCGCATCCATCGCGGTGCCAATGGCGAAGGAAGCGATGAGCGCGCCGGCCGGGCTTGTGGGCCTCGCCCGGGTCCTGCGCGAGCGCGACTACGCCATCTATTGCTCGGGCAACTCCGTATCGCTGATCGGGACCTGGGTGCAGCGCATCGCCACGGGCTGGCTGACCTGGGAGATGACGGGCTCGGGCGCGTGGCTGGGGCTGATGGCCTTTGCCGACCTCGCCCCCGCGGTGCTGGTGGGTCCGCTGGCCGGGGCGGTGGCCGATCGCGCCGACCGGCTGCGCCTGATCCGGATCGGGCAGTTTCTCTGCTTCATTATCGCCTCGATCCTTTGCGTTCTGGCCGCGACCGGGCTCATCGGAATCTACAGCCTGCTGGCACTCACGCTTGCCTCGGGGGTCGTGCAGGCCTTCATCCAGCCGGTGCGGCTGTCGCTGATCTCGGCGCTTGTGCCGCGCGACAAGCTCCCTGGCGCGGTGGCGATCAACTCTATCATCTTCAATGTCGCGCGCTTCGTGGGCCCGGCCATTGCGGGGCTGGCAATCGCGGGGTCCGGCGTCGGGCTGGCCTTCGGGATCAACGCCGCCAGCTTCGCGGTGTTCCTGATCGCGCTGACAAGGATCCGTGCGCACCATTCCGATCAGCCGGCGCGCAGGGACAAGGTCGGACTCGGCGCGGACCTGGTCGCGGGGTTTCGCTATACCACGGGCCATCCGGGTCTTGCGGCGATGTTCGTGCTCCTGATCGCCACATGCCTGGGCGCCCGCCCGGTGGTCGAGCTTCTGCCGGGCTTTGCCGATGTGGTCTTCGATGCCGGTGCGACGGGGCTTGCCGTGCTGACCTCCTCGATCGGGATCGGGGCGGTTCTGGGCGGACTGTGGATCGGCGGCCGTCCGGATCCGGCGCGGCTCCCCCGGACCGTTGCGGTGAGCGCCGTCCTGCTGAGCCTTGCGCTCCTCGCATTCATCGCGGTCAGCGACCTTCACCTTGCGGTCCCGGCCATGGTGGTAAGCGGTTTCGCGATCGCGATCACGGGCATAGGCTCGCAGACGATCATCCATCTCGCCGTCGCGTCCGAGATGCGCGGGCGTGTGCTGAGCATGTATGGCGTGGTCTTTCGCGGTGGTCCGGCGCTCGGTGCACTGGCGATTGGCGCGGTATCCGACAAGGTGGGGCTGGCCCTGCCATTTGCGCTGGCGGCGCTGATGATCATCGCGGTTGTCGGCTGGCTGGCCGCGCGGCTCGACCGAGTTCGTGCCGCCCTCTCACTGGGCGAGTCTTGACATCGGCGGCACGCCCGGCATGCGCTTTGAAGGACACTCCCTTGCCTGCCTCTCCAGGGCGGTGCGTCTCCTGCAAAATTGCATGTGCAGGCCGAGGTGTTCCATGGTGCAGGCTTTGCCGACATCCTTTACGCCGTCGGAATCACCCAGTTGCCGCCTTGTGGATCACTATGGACACGAAGTCCCAGGTGGATCAGCATTCTATAAGTAGCAGCGCAGGGTGTGGCGGCGCTGGAACAACCCTCGTCCCCCATTGTGCAACGCGTCTGCCCAAGCGGTGCTACGGCTGGCAGCCGAGCCATCGTCGGATGTGCCAGGTCCAAGGGGGACAGTTCTACATTCCACCGCCCGGTGCGGAGCCTTTTGCGGATCAGTAGTAGAAAGTGCCGCGGCGGAATCGGGGCCGTGGCGGTGGCGGGAACGCCGGTTCCCTGCTCGGGCGCGGCTGTGGAACGGCATGCAATTTTGACCCCCTTGGTGGGGTGATCGGCGTCCAAATTTGACCCCTCCCTGCGGTTGTGCAGCGACCTTGTAGCGCGACATCGCTCGTGGGACTGCGCGACATCGCAGGTGGTTGGCGGTGACGGTGGCAACGGTGCCGCCATTTGGCGGCGTGATCAAGTTGCGATGTCGCTGTTTGGTGTCGCTAT
>PUKW01000042.1 GCA_003550665.1 Paracoccaceae bacterium
CCTTTCCCTACGGCATCTGGACGCATGTCGACTGGGTGTCGAACACCGGCTACACCTACGGCAACTTCCTCTACAACCCGGCGCACATGATCGCGGTGACGTTCTTCTTCACCACGACGCTCGCGCTTGCCCTGCACGGGGCGCTGATCCTGTCGGCGGCCAACCCGTCGAAGAAGGGCGACAAGATGCGCACCCCCGATCACGAGGACACCTTCTTTCGCGATCTGATCGGCTACTCGGTGGGTACGCTGGGCATTCACCGGCTCGGCCTGCTGCTGGCGCTCAATGCCGGCTTCTGGAGCGCCGTCTGCATCGTGATCTCGGGCACCGTATGGTTCGGTAACTGGGAGCTGTGGTGGAACTGGTGGCTCAATCTGCCCTGGTGGGCCGGCATCGAAGGAGGCGTGAACTGATGGCCGAGTATCAAAACATATTCACCCAGGTTCAGGTCCGCGGTGCGCCCGAGATGGGCATGACCGAAGAGGTCGAGCTGGGCAACCGCACCGGGTCGGCCGGGTTCTCCAAGCTGCTCGGCTGGTTCGGCAACGCCCAGCTCGGCCCGATCTATCTCGGCACGATGGGGGTGATCTCCATCGCGACCGGGCTGATCTGGTTCTTCATGGTGGGCGGCTGGTACTGGTACCAGGCCGGCTTCAACCCGGCGATCTTCATGCGTGACCTGTTCTGGTTCTCGCTCGAGCCGCCGGCGCCGGAATACGGGCTGAGCTTTCCGCCGCTTGCGGAAGGGGGGTATTTCCTGATCGCCTCCTTCTTCCTGCTGGTGTCGGTGATGACCTGGTGGGTTCGCACCTATCTGCGCGCCGAGGCGCTCGGGATGGGCAAGCATGTCGCCTGGGCCTTCGCCTCCGCGATCTGGCTGTTCCTGGTGCTCGGGCTGTTTCGCCCGGTGCTGATGGGCAGCTGGTCCGAGGCGGTCCCCTACGGCATCTTCAGCCATCTCGACTGGACCAACAACTTCTCGCTGCGCTACGGCAACCTGTTCTACAACCCGTTCCACGCGCTCTCGATCGTGTTCCTCTACGGCTCGGCGCTTCTGTTCGCGATGCACGGGGCGACGATCCTCGCGGTGTCGCGCTTCGGCGGCGACCGCGAGCTCGAGCAGATCGTGGATCGGGGCACGGCCTCGGAGCGCGCGGCGCTGTTCTGGCGCTGGACGATGGGCTTCAACGCCTCGATGGAGGGTATCCATCGCTGGGCGTGGTGGTTCGCCGTGCTGACGACCCTGACGGGCGGTATCGGCATCCTGCTGACCGGGACGGTGGTGGACAACTGGTTCGCCTGGGCCGGTGAGCGCGGCTACGCGCCGAACTGAGAAGGACGAGAGTAATGCCGAACAACAACAACCAAGAGTACTTCCACGAGAGCCGCTTCGCGCAGATCCGCAACTGGATCATGTGGGAGATGCTTCGCGGGGCGGGCTATGCGGCGGCGGTGCTGCTGGTGGTCCTCGCCTTCATCCTGGTGCTCGTCGTGATCTCCTGGGCGCTGCCCGATCAGGCGCGCTCAGGGCTCGACATGCTCGGCCCCGTCGCGGCGTTCGCGCCGCCGATGGCGGGCTGAGCCGATGACAGGGGCGGGTGCGATGCGAGTCGCCCCGCCCCGATCCGTGTTCGGGCATTGCACGCCAGCCCGGACCGTGGGCGACCCCGTCGCCCGGTTCCCGACCTGGTGGCGACAGGCAACTGGTGCCGCGCGCCCTGCGTGCGGCACCCTTTTTATTTGACCCCAAGGAGTCCGTCATGCCCGCACCCGATACACCGCTTCTCGACAGGGTCGCCGGGCCGGGCGATCTGCGCGCCATGGATGACGCCGAGCTCGCGCAACTCGCCGACGAGCTGCGCGACGAGCTGATCGACGCCGTTTCCGGCACCGGCGGGCATCTGGGCTCCTCGCTCGGCGTGGTCGAGCTCAGCGTGGCGCTGCATGCCGTCTTCGATACCCCGCGCGACAAGCTCGTCTGGGATGTCGGGCATCAATGCTACCCGCACAAGATCCTCACCGGCCGGCGCGACCGGATCCGCACCCTGCGCCAGGGCGGCGGGCTGTCGGGCTTCACCAAGCGATCCGAGAGCGACTACGACCCGTTCGGCGCGGCGCATTCCTCGACCTCGATCTCGGCCGCGCTCGGCTTTGCGCTGGGGCGCGACATGGGCTGCGACACCGGCGACGCGATCGCCGTGATCGGCGACGGGGCGCTCACCGCCGGGATGGCCTACGAGGCGCTCAACAATGCCGGGCATGAGGGGCGGCGGCTGTTCGTGATCCTCAACGACAACGAGATGTCTATCGCCCCGCCCGTGGGCGCGATGTCAACCTATCTCTCGGGCATCAGCGGGGCACCCCCCGGCGCGCCCGGCGATCTGCGCGACGCCGCGCGGCAGGCGCGTGAGCGCATCACGGGCCTGCCCGGCGACGGCACGCTCTTCGAGGAGCTCGGCTTCGATTATGTCGGCCCGGTGGACGGGCACGACATGCCGGCGCTCCTGCGGGTGCTGCGCGGGGCGCGGATGCGCGCGACGGGGCCGGTGCTCATTCATGCCGTCACCGTCAAGGGCAAGGGCTACGCGCCCGCCGAGAGCGCGGCCGACAAGTATCACGGCGTCGCAAAATTCGACGTGGAATCGGGCGTGCAGGCCAAGTCGAAACCCGCCGCGCCAAGCTATACCGACGTGTTCGGCACTGCGCTGACCGAGGCCGCCGCGCGCGATCCGGCCATTGTCGCCGTTACGGCCGCGATGCCCGCGGGCACCGGCGTCGACATCATGGCGCGGCGCTTTCCCGAGCGCGTCTTCGATGTCGGCATTGCCGAGCAGCACGGCGTCACCTGCGCCGCCGGCATGGCCGCCGCCGGGCTCAAGCCCTTCGCCGCGATCTACTCGACCTTCCTGCAGCGGGCCTATGACCAGGTCGTCCATGACGTGGCGCTGCAGGGCCTGCCGGTGCGTTTCGCCATCGATCGCGCCGGGCTCGTCGGAGCGGACGGTGCGACGCATGCGGGGGCCTTCGATATCGGCTATCTCTCGACCCTGCCGGGCTTTACCGTGATGGCTGCCGCCGATGAGGCCGAGCTCGTGCATATGGTCGCGACCGCCGCCGCGCATGACGCGGGGCCGATCGCCTTTCGCTATCCGCGCGGCAACGGCACCGGCGTCGATTTGCCCGAGCACGGCACACCGCTCGCCATCGGCAAGGGGCGGGTCGTGCGCGAGGGGGGGGATGTGGCGATCCTGTCCTTCGGCGCGCATCTCGGTGAGTGCCTCGCCGCGGCCGACAGCCTCGCCGAGCGCGGGCTCAGCGCCACGGTCGCGGATGCGCGCTTTGCCAAGCCGCTCGATACCGATCTCGTCGAGCGCCTCCTGCGCAACCACGCCGCGCTGATCACTGTCGAGCAGGGTGCCGAGGGCGGCTTCGGGGCCCGGGTGCTGCAACATCTTGCGAATGCCGGCAAGCTCGACGCCGGTCGCGCCATCCGCACGATGACGCTGCCGGATCGTTTCATCGAGCAGGCAAGCCCGGAAGCGATGTATGCCGATGCGAGGCTCACGGCCGCCGATATCGCCGCCTGCGCGATCGGTGCCGCCCGGCCGCAGGGGTTGCGCGCGACGGGGTGATTCGGCGCGTCGGCGCCCTCTGACGCGCGCCATTCCGCCCCGCGCAACGACGTGTGCCGTGCTGGCATGCTGTTGCATACGATGCGAAATCCTATATTTACAATATTCGGCCGGGATCGCCATTCGATCAATAGACCCCATGACGGAGACCGTGCGGCGAAGTGGCGCACTCATCTTTTGACAACGCGTCGTTTAGGCGTAGGGTGTCCTCTGTCGAGTAAGGAAAGCTCGGCGGGGGATCTGCGGCGCCAAGCAGCCTCGGCGCCGATCAAATGCCCTTGGGGGGAGTCGGGGGATGCCGGTTCCGGATGATTCGGAGCATTTCGACCTGGCCGCGTATGAACGCGCCAGCAACGATTTTGTCGTGCTGCAGGACCACCTGCCGCGCGACGCGATCGTCAACCTCGCAAGCGAGGTGGTGACGCGTCTGAGCCGCGACATGGACAAGAAGCTGCGTCCGGACTCCCGGCCGAACGATGCCGAGATCGAGCAGTTGTGCGATGCGCTCCTGTCGCCCGAGCCGGAGGCAGCGGCCGAGCGCGTCGCATCGCTCCGCGCGCGCGGCGTCGCGGTCGCTGATCTCTACCAGGCCTATCTCGGCGGTGCGGCGCGCTGTCTCGGCGCGCGATGGGAGGCGAATACGGCGAGCTTTACCGACGTCACGATCGGGGCGAGCCGGATCTACGCCATCCTGCGCACGTTGCGCGACGATCTCGCGCATGGCACGATCCGTCACATGCGCAGCCTCGCCTTCGCGTCGGTCCCGGGCGAGCAGCACACGCTGGGTGTGAGCATGGCGGCGGATCTGTTTCGCGGCGATGGCTGGGATGTAGAGCTGCTGGTCGGGCTGTCGCACGAGGGGCTGCTTGAACGGCTTGAATCCGCGGACTTCGCGCTCACGGGGCTTTCCGCGAGCCGGGGGACCTCGTTTTCCAGCCTCGCGCGGCTCATCGTGTCGCTGCGGGTGTGCAATCCCAGCATGAGCATCCTGATCAGCGGAACGATCGTCGAGGATGCGCGCGACATCATCCCGCTGACCGGCGCGGACGGCATGTGCTGGGATCTCGACTCCGCGCGTCGCGAGGTCGACCGGCTTACCGCCCCCAGGATCGGCGCGCTCTAGAGATGGCTTTCTCGAAACTGAAGTCGCTGATCAGAAAGGCCGCTGCGCGAACCTACGATCAACTCTGGGCAGCCGTCGGCCAGGTCTGCGACCTGTTCCCAGACGAGGAGTGCTACAACTTCTTCAAGGCAGCAGGCTATGAAGCCGATTAACCGCGACACGCTCTAGAGCGCGTCGCGCTCATTCACATTCACGCGCCGCTCTCTAAACTCTTGAAATCGCATGTCCGAGGAGCGCAAAACCGGTCCCCACTTTTGCGCGACATGCTCTAAACGATCCCGACACGCCTCAAAGGGCCACGGGTGTGGCTGCATCGCCGCGCTGCAGCTTCATGGGTTCGGTTCGGGCGAGCTGCAGGACATGCGCCATGTAGGGCTTCGCGCCGTCCTCCGTGCGGGTCGCGGCAAAGAGCCGCCGGGTCAGGCCCGACTCGGTGAGCGGGCGCGTGACGTAGTCCGAGTTCAGCCGCACCTCGCGCAGCACCCAGTCGGGCAGCACCGACACGCCGCGATTGGACGCCACGAGCATCAGGATCACCGCGGTCAGCTCCACCTGCCGGATCGCGCGCGGCTCCACGCGGGCGGGGATCAGAAGCTGGCTGAACACGTCGAGCCGGCCGCGCTCGACAGGGGAGGTGATCAGGGTCTGGTCGCGAAAATCCTCGGCCTCGATGAATCGCTTGGCCGCGAGGGCGTGATGGCTCGAGGCGACGAAGACGGGCTCATAGTCGAACAGCGGCGTAAAGTCGATCCCGGCGAGCTCGTCGGGGTCCGAGGTGATGACGAGATCGACCTCCTCGCGCATCAGGGCGGGCAGCGCCCCGAAGGCCAGCCCCGGCCGGATATCGACATCCACATCGGGCCAGGCGTGCCGGAACCGCTCCAGCACCGGAAACAGCCACTCGAAGCAGGCATGGCACTCGATCGCCATGTGCAGCCGCCCGGCCTTGCCCGAGATCACCCCGGCGAGGTCCTCCTCCAGCGCCTCGATCTCGGGCAGGATCCGCTCGGCGGTGCGCAGGAGCCGCATCCCCGCCGCCGACAGCCTGAGCGGGCGCGTGCGGCGCACGAAAAGCTCCATGCCGACCTGATCCTCGAGCCCCTTGACCTGGTGCGACAGCGCCGATTGCGTGATGTTGAGCAGATCGGCGGCGCGCGCGAGGCCGCCCGCCTCGTGGATGGCGCGGATGCTGCGCAGATGGCGAAGCTCGATATGCATGCATGGTCCTCATATTGATCTTGAGAACTATGAGTTTGCTTCACGAAGGCATCGCTGCCACCTTCGTGTCAACCCTTCTGGAGGACTGACATGACAGCGCCGCGCGTTTCCTTCGAGTTCTTCCCGCCGAAGACCCTTGAGGCGAGTTTTCGCCTGTGGGACACGGTGCGGCTGCTCGCGCCGCTTCGGCCGCGCTTCGTATCGGTCACCTACGGCGCGGGCGGCACCACGCGCCAGCTTACCCATGAGGCCGTGACCACGATCGGCAAGCAGTTCGATCTCGACGTGGCCGCGCATCTGACCTGCGTGGACGCGACCCGCGACGAGACGCTCGGCATCGCGCATTCCTATGCCGATGCGGGGGTCAGCCAGATCGTCGCGCTGCGCGGCGACCCGCCGCGCGGCACGGAGGCGTTCACGCCGCATCCGGAGGGGTTCAACGGTTCCGTTGAGCTCGTCGAAGCGCTCGCCGAGACGGGGCGCTTCACGCTGCGCGTCGGCGCCTATCCCGAGCGCCACCCCGACGCGCCGACGCCGGGTTCCGACGTGACTTGGCTCAAGCGCAAGCTCGACGCGGGCGCGCATGAGGCGATCACGCAGTTCTTCTTCGACACGGACACCTTCCTGCGCTTTCGCGATGCCTGCGCGCGCGCCGGGATCGACAAGCCGCTCATCCCCGGCGTCGTGCCCATCGACAACTGGAAGGGCGTGCGCAAGTTCGCCGTCAATTGCGGCGCGACGATCCCGAAATGGATGGACGACGCCTTCGAGAAGGCCGCCCGCGACGGGCGCGAGGACCTTCTTGCGACGACGATCGCCACCGAAATGTGCGACCGGCTGGTTCGGGAAGGGGTGGAGGACATCCACTTCTATACCCTGAACAAGGCCCATCTGACCCGCGATGTTTGCCACGCGATCGGCATCCAGCCCGCGGTGAGCCTGCAGCAGGTCGCCTGACGCTTCTCTCCTTCCGCCCGGGGTGCGGGGCGCCAAGGCGCGCCGCCCCCGGCGGGTCTTTTTCGCACAGGAGATCTTGCCGCGCCCCGGTCCGCCGGGCGCGGCCTTTTTCATGCCGCCCTTGCCGCGTGCAGGAGCGTCCAGACCCGCACCGGCGTGAACGGCATCTCGCCGCCCTCGACCCCGGCCTCGCGCAGCGCGTCGCGCACCGCGTTGGTCACCGCCGCGAGCGCACCCACCGTGCCCGCCTCGCCGCAGCCCTTCATGCCGAGCGGGTTCATCGGCGAGGGCACCGGCTCGGAGGCAAAGCGGATCATCGGCAGATTATCCGCGCGCGGCATCGCGTAATCCATGAAGCTCGCCGTGAGCAGCTGGCCGGTCTCGTCATGAACCGAATGCTCGGTGAGCGCCTGGCCCACCCCCTGCGCGACGCCGCCATGCACCTGCCCGGCCACCAGCGTCGCGTCGAGCAGGGTGCCGAAATCGTCCGTGGCGGTGTAGCGTTCGAGGGTGACGGTGCCGGTGTCGGGGTCGATCTCGACCTCGGCGATATGGGCGCCGTTGGGAAAGGACCGCCCGGCGAGCCTGGCTTCGGCCGCATGGCTGAGCAGGTCCTCGCGCCCGCGCGCGCGGGCGAGCTCGACCGCCTCCATCACGCCGGGCGCGCGGTTGGTGCCAGGGGCGCGGAAGGTGCCGTCCTCGAAGTCGAGCGTGTCGGGATCGACCTCGAGCTCCTCGGCCAGGAAGGGCGTGAAGGCATCGATCAGCGTGTCGATGGTGGCGAGGTTGGCCGCGCTCTGCACCGTGACCGAGCGCGAGCCGCCGGTGCCGCCGCCCTTGGCGATGCGGTCGCTGTCGCCCTGCACCACGCGGATCGACTCGAAGGGGATGCCGAGCCGGTCTTCGAGAAAGCGCGCATAGACCGTCTCGTGACCCTGCCCGTTGGATTGCGTGCCCACGAAGAGCGCCACGGTGCCGTCATCCTCGAAAACGATACGCGCGCTTTCGCTGGGGTCGCCCATGATCGCCTCGATGTAGTAGCACAGCCCGCGCCCGCGCAGCATTCCCCGTGCCTGCGACCCGGCCCGCCGCTGCAGGAAGCCGTCGGCATCCGCTTCGGCCGCGGCGCGATCGAGCACCCGCGCGAAATCGCCCACATCATAGCTTTCGCCCGCCGCGGTGGCGTAGGGGAAGGCATCCGGGGCGATGAAGTTGTGCCGGCGCAGCGTCCACGGATCGGTGCCGAGCACCTGTGCCGCGTGATCCATCGCGCGCTCGAGTACATAAATCGCCTCGGGTCGCCCGGCGCCGCGATAGGCGTCCACCGGGGTAGTGTTGGTGAAGATTCCGCGCGTCTCCATATGCGCAGCGGGGATGTCGTAGGCCCCGGTGAAGACCCGCGAGAACAGCATCGATTGCATGTTCTGCCCGAATTGCGAGTTGTAGGCGCCCAGATTGGAGAGCGTGCGCACCCGGTAGCCGAGGATGCGGTGATCGGCGTCGAAGGCGAGCTCGGCGGTGGAGACGAGATCGCGACCGGAATTGTCGGTCAGCATCGTCTCGCCGCGCTCGGCATGCCAGCGCACCGGGCGGGCGAGCATCCGCGCCGCCTGCGCGACGACGAAATACTCGGGGTAACTCATCGCCTTGGTGCCGAAGCCGCCGCCCACATCGGGGATGGTGACCTGCACCGCCTCCGGGTCGAGCCCGAGGATACGCGCGGCCTGCGCCTTGTGGCCCCACACGCCCTGCGCCGACAGGCAAAGATGCAGCCGCGTCCCGTCCCATTCGGCCCAGGCGCCGCGCGGCTCCATCGGGTTGGCGATGATGCGGTTGTCGGGTACCTCCAGCGTGACGCGATGCGCGGCGCGGGCGAAGGCCGCCTCGGTGGCCTCAGCGTCGCCGATGGCGAAATCGAAGGCGATGTTGTCGGGGGCCTCGGGATGAAGCTGCGGCCCGCCGGGCGCGACGGCGAGATACGGATCGAGCTCGTCGATGTCGAGCTCGATCAGCTCGGCGGCGTCCTTGGCCTGTTCCAGCGTGTCTGCCACGACCATCGCCACCGCTTCGCCCACGAAGCGCACCCGGCCACGCGCCAGAAGCGGGCGCCCCGGCGAAGCGCCCTTGCTGCCGTCGCGGTTGGTCACGAGGCTGGGCTGGATCTCCTCGGTGATGCCGGCCTCGGCGAGATCCTGTGCCGTCAGCACGAGGTGCACCCCGGGCGCGGCGCGCGCGACGGCGGCGTCGATGGCGCGGATCTCGCCATGCGCGACAGGCGCGCGCAGGAATACCGCGCGCAGCGCATCGGCCGGTGCCGTATCCTCCAGATACCGCCCCGCCCCGGTCAGGAAGCGCCGATCTTCGACGCGGCCGGCGGGCTGGCTTTCCCCGAATTTTGTCATTGCAGCTCCCTCGATGGTTGCGGGCACCCTAGCGCAGCGGCGCGCACAGTCCACCCGCCACGCGCGGGCGTCACGCGTCGAGCCAAATCGTGACGGGCCCGTCATTGGTCAGTGTCACGGCCATGTCGGCGCCGAAGCCCCCGGTCGCGACGTCGATGCCGTGTGCGCGGAGAGCCTCGGCAAAGCGCAGATAGAGGCGTTCGCCCTCCTCCGGAGGGGCCGCGGCCGAGAAACCCGGACGGTTGCCGCGCGAGGTATCGGCCGCCAGCGTGAATTGGCTGACCACCAGCGCCGCGCCGCCCGTGTCCAGAAGCGCGCGGTTCATTCGCCCGGCCTCGTCGCGAAACACCCGCAGCCTGGCCACCTTCGCGGCGAGCGCGTCGGCATTGGCATCACCGTCACCCTGCATCGCGCAGACGAGGATCATCAGCCCCGGCCCGATCGCGCCGACCGTGTCGCCCTCCACGACGACTTGCGCCGCGCTCACCCGCTGGATCAATGCGCGCATTTCCGCCCTCCGTGATTGCGGCGCGACAATCGACGCGCGGCTTGATCCCGGTCAAGGTTGAAACGTCCGCGCAGGGCCACTTTATCGGCACTGCGAAATACGCTTAACGCGAGGGTGTCATGGTCGAGAAAAATCAGATGAGCGGCCTCTGGCCGTCGCTCTACGAACCCTTCCGGCAGATGGGCACGCGCCTGGCGGATTGGGTCGCCCCTGCTTCCGAGGCCTCCTCGGGCGAGGATGGCTACCGCATCAGCATGGAGGTGCCGGGCGTCGCCGAGGACGACATTGAACTGACCGTGGAGAACAATATCGTCACGGTGCGCGGCGAGAAGAAGACCGAGCGCGAGGAAAAGGGCGACAAGTGGTTCTTCAGCGAGCGCCAGTACGGCGCCTTCACGCGCAGCTTCCGCCTGCCCCCTGACGCCGACGAGACGGGCGTGAAGGCCGATCTCAAGAACGGGGTGCTCACCGTGACGGTGCCGCGCGCGGCACCGGCGGAGCGCGAGGCCAAGCGCGTGCAGATCTCGCGCGGATGAGCCCGCCGCGGGCGCGTCAGCTGCGCGCGCCCGCCAGCTCCTGCGCGATCTCCTCGACGATGGGGACGACCTCGTCCTCGCGCATGCCGGGGCGCAGCCGCTCATCGTAGAGGATCTGCAGCAGCTTCTCGTCATGGCGCGTCAGCAGCGCGTATTCCTCGCGATCGTTGAAGATCGAGGGGCGCACCTCGTCATGGTCGTTGGGCAGCCCGAGCCCCTGCGCGAGTTCCTCGTGCACGCAGGACTCGCGCGTCAGATCTGGCAGCTCGGCGCGGATCACCGCCACCGCGTCGGTGTAGACATCGGTGTTGTTGCGCGCAAAGGTTGCCACGACGCATTGCGCCGAACGCGGCAGCCCGGTGATCAGGTTCACCGACTGCGAGTCGATGCCGGGGATCAGCGTGCGCAGCCGCTCACCGTAATCCTGCCGGTCCTCCTCGCCAAGCACGAGCACCCGGAAATTGCCGTCCTCGCCGGTCACCGAGACCGGATGGCCGGTGATGTCGCCGAGGCGTTCTGCATAGTCGGAGATGATTGCAAGATCCTCGGCGCGCTGGTCGGAGCGCACGCTGTCGCCGAATTCGACGGACATGCGCACCGGGTCCTCCCAGCGGCGCAGCGGCACGGCCCCGCCCTGCCCGGTGATGCGCCCGGCGATGCGGGCATGCTCCTCGCGCAGCGCGATGCGGGTGAAGTTGCGCACCAGCGTTTCGGGATCGACCGGCTCGTAGAGCCCGTCGGTGCGCAGCAGCCCGGCCGCGCGGCGATCGCGCTCGAGCTCGGCGTAATAGTCGGCGACCTCGGCGCTGCGCGTGGAGGGTTCGGGCGCCGGGCGCTCGGGGGCCGCCCGCGCGGGCGGCTCGGGCGGCTCGGGCGGCTGATCCTCCTCGATCGCAGCCATCTCGCACGCCGCGAGCAGCGCCAGCGCCGGCACGGCGACGCGCGCCGCGCGCGCTGAATGCGATAGATCAACCATCGCGCCGCCCCTTCGGTGCGCGCGCCGCCGCCAGCGCGTTGCGCAGCTCGGTTTCCATGCGCCCCAGCTCGGCCTCGGCCTCGGCGCGGCGCGCCTTGCCCGCCTCGGCGATCTGCAGGCTCTCGTCGATGGTGGCGACGAGCGCGTCATTGGCCCGGCGCACCGCTTCGACATCGACGACGCCGCGCTCCATCTCCTCGCGCACGGCGCGGTTGCCCGCGCGAAGGTTCTCGGCATTGGCGGTGAGCAGCTCGTTGGTCAGGTCATTGGCCGCGCGCACCGCCGTCGCCGCCTGGCGCGAGCGTTCGATGGTCAGCGCCTGGGCGAGCTGGGTCTCCCACAGCGGCACGGTGTTCACGAGCGTGGCATTGATGCGGCTGACGAGCGACTTGTCGTTTTCCTGCACGAGCCGGATCGAGGGCAGCGCCTGCATCGTCACCTGCCGGGTCAGCCGCAGATCGTGCACCCGCCGCTCCAGATCGTCGCGCGCCGCGCGCAGATCGCGCAGCTCCTGCGTCGCGCGGCCCTGCGCGGTTTCGGAGGCGGACTCGAGGGCGCGCTCCTTCTCGGGGATCGTCTGCGTGTCGAGTTCGGCGAGCCGCTCGTCGCCGGCGCGGATATAGAGCGCGAGCTCGTCATAAAAGGTCAGCGTCGTCTCGTAGAGCCGGTCGAGCGCCTTGATGTCCTTGAGCAGGCGGTGCTCGTGATGGGTGAGCTGGTCGCCGATGCGGTCGATCTGGTCCTGCACGGTCTCGAAGCGCTGCATCAGCCGGCCGAGCGGGGCGGCGCGACCGGTGAGCCGCTCCCACCAGCTGCGCTCGCGCCGTGCATCGAGCTCGGAGACCGAAAACCCGCGGATCGAGTCGACCATCTGGCGCAGCGCGTCGCCGGCGGGGCCGATATCCTTGGTCTTCACATCGGCCAGCATCGACTGGCTGATGCTTTGCAGTTCGCTCTGGGCGGCGGCGCCGAAGCCGATGATCGAGCCTGAATCCTCGAGGTTGATCTCGGTCTTGCGCGCCTCGATGCGCGCGCGCAGCTCGGGCGGCTCCTGGCCGGCCTCCGGCAGCGCCTCGGGCGCGTCGGGCAGGCTGTGCCCGGTCACCTGCTGCAGCTCATCCTGCGCAGGCGGGGCGGGCTTGTCGCTGTGCTCGGCCATGTCTCACTCCAACCGTCAAACTGTCACTCGGGTCGCAGCCCTTCGCGCTGCAGGCGTTCGCGCAGCACGTCGATCTCGATGTCGAGCCGCGCGCGATCATCGCCCAGAAGCGCCTCGGTGCGCGCGGCGAAGTCGCGCTCGAGATCGTCGAGCAGGGCGATGAGCCGTGCCTGCGCGTGCCCGTCGCGCGCCTGCCGGTCAAGGGCCGCGTATTGCTTTGCCGCGTCACAGGCACCCAAAAGATACACCCCCAGGTAGCGCCGCGCCGATGTCAGCCGCCGTGGATCGGACTCGACGCTGCGAAACAGCGCGCGCGCGCGGTCCTGAAAGGCGTCGACCCGCTCCAGCAGGCTGCGATCGCCGGTTTCGGCGATGGCGGCGCGCATCGCGGCGAGATGGGTTTCGGCCTCGGCCACGGCGCGCGCGACGCGGTCGCTTTGAAAGCCGTCCACGCCCTCGGGGTGCTTGTCGCGCATCGGGTCGAGCCCGAACGCGCCCAGATGCAGCACCGCGCCGAGCACGCCGACCGCGATCGCCGCGACCCCGCCGCCGGGCACATACACCCCGAGCGCGAGCCCCGCCGCGAGCGCCGCCGCCGCGAACCCCTTGCGCGGCACCGCCGGGCGGCGCGCCACGCGCCGCGCATCGAACGCCTCCTCGGCGCGCACCCCCTCGCGGGTCAGCCATGCCGCGAGCAGCATCAGCGCGAAGGCCGCCATCCGCAGCGCGAGCCCGACCGGCTCCTGCATGAACGCCCCCGGCACCAGCGCGAAGGGCAGCACGAACATCAGATTGATGCGCAGCGTCGCCCGCGCCGGGCGCCGCTCCCGCCAGCGATCGGCGCGCCGCGCGCCGCCGTTCACCAGCGCCCCGCACGAAAGGCGACATAGATCACCAGCGCCACGAGAAGCACGAAACTGATCCTGCGCAAACCGGTGCCCGTCATCGCCCACTCCGCGCGCAGCGCCGCGCCGCGCGTCTCTGCGCGTGCATCATAGCGCATCGGCCGGCACCCCGGCCAGAGCGAAGCGACCCGCCTCAGCGCGGTTTGCGCGGCTTGCTGCGTTGCGGCGCCGATCGCGCGGGCCCGGGCGCCTGCGCGGGCGGCGGCTTGGGCATCGCGAGCCCGAGCTGATCGCGCAGGATCCGCGGCTTGACCTCCTCGACGGCGCCCGCCGCCAGCTCGCCGAGCCGGAACGGGCCGTAGCCGACGCGGATGAGCCGGTTCACGGTGAGCCCCACCGCCTCCATCGCGCGGCGGACCTCGCGGTTGCGCCCCTCGCGAATGCCGAGGGGGAGCCAGGCATTCGCGCCCTGCTGGCGGTCGATCGTGACCTGCATGGGCTGAAAGCGTTCGCCCTCGATGGTGATGCCGGCACGGAGCGGCGCGAGCTTGGCATCGTCCGGCGTGCCGTTGACGCGCACGCGATACTTGCGCAGCCAGCCCGTGCTCGGCAGCTCCAGCCGCCGCTTGACCGCGCCGTCATTCGTCAGCAACAGAAGCCCCTCGGAGGAGATGTCCAGCCGGCCGACGGGCATCACGCGCGGCAGATCCCCTGGCAGCCTGTCGAAAACGGTGGGCCGGCCCTTCTCGTCGCGCGCGGTGGTCACCAGCCCGGCGGGCTTGTGATAGAGCCAGAGCCGAGCCGGCTCCGGCGGGCCGACGGGCTTGCCGTCCACCGTCACGCTGTCGCCGGGGCCGATATTGTGCGCCGGGCTGTCGAGCCGGGTGCCGTTCACGGCCACGCGCCCGGCCTCGATCATGCGCTCCGCCTCACGCCGCGAGGCGACCCCCGCGCGCGCCAGCACCTTGGCGATGCGCTCTCCCTTGGCTGTATCGTCGTCGGGCCTGACCATATCCCTGCCATAGCGCGCCCGCGCCGCGCGCGAAAGCGGATTGCGCGCGCGGCGTCGGCGGGCGATGACGGGGCATGCGGTTTCACAGCCCCATGACCCTGGCCCTGGCCGAGGCCCGCGCCGCCGCCGCGCGCGGGGAGGTGCCGGTCGGCGCGGTGATCCTGCGCGATGGCAATGTGCTCGCGCGGGCCGGCAACCGCACGCGCGAACTGAGCGACCCGACGGCCCATGCCGAACTGCTTGCCATTCGGGCCGCCTGTGCGGCGGCGGGGTCACAGCGGCTGTCGGGCTGCGATCTTCACGTCACGCTGGAGCCCTGCGCGATGTGCGCCGCCGCTATCGGCGCCGCGCGCATCGCCCGGCTCTATTACGGCGCCGCGGATCCGAAATCGGGCGGTGTCGCGCAGGGGCCGCGCATCTTCGCGCGGCCCCAGACGCATCACGTCCCCGAGATCTATGACGGCATCGCGGCCGCCGAGTCCGAGGCGCTCCTGCGCGCCTTCTTCGCCGCGCGACGCTAGAGCTCGATGGGTGTCATCACCTCGGCCTCGATGACATTCACGCCGGAAAGCTCCTTCTTCATCGCCTCGGCGGATTGTTCGAGGAGGGGGAAGGTCTTGTAATGGCAGGGAATCACCGTCTTGAAGTCGAAGAACCGCTTCGCCGCGAAGGCCGCCCGCTTCATGTCCATGGTGAAGTGCCCGCCGGCGCAGAGAATGCCGATCTCGGGACGGTGCAGCTCGTGGAAGATGCCCATATCGGCCATCACGTCGGTATCGCCGGAAAAATAGATCGTCCGGCCGCCATGCGCGATCATGTATCCGCATTCCGTGCCCAGATAGACCGGGCCGTGATCGCCGCTGGCGGAGGAGGAATGGGTGGCATGGACCATGGTGACGTCCACGTCACCGAGCGTGACCGTGCCGCCGTTGTTGAATCCCGTCACCTTGATGCGCTCCTGCGCCTCGAGCCAGTTGGCGAGCTCGAACTTGGACAGGATCTGGATGTCGAGCTCGCGCGCGATGGCGGGGGCGTCATTGACATGGTCGAAATGCGCATGGCTCAGCAGGATCGCGGTCGCGCCCTTGATCGCGTCGCCGCGCCGCGATTCGTCGAAAGCCGGGTTGCCCGTTACCCACGGATCGACCAGCAGCACCTGATCGCCGATCTCGATGCGAACCCCCGAATGGCCCAGCCAAGTGATTTTCATTTCATCCTCCATGTGCTCTGCTCGCGCGACCCTAGCAAATCCGAAGGCCCTGTCACATGGACCTGACGCGCCAGACCATCGAGTATTGCGAGCGCACCGATTTCACCTACTGGTCCGAGCCCGTCAACGCGGTCACCAACGCGGCCTTCCTGATCGCGGCGGCGCTGATGGCGTGGCGGCTGCGCGGGGTGCGGCTGCCGCTGGCCTGGGCGCTGGTTGCGGTTCTCGCGGCAATCGGGGTGGGCTCGTTCCTGTGGCACACCCATGCGACGGGGTGGGCCGGGCTGCTCGACGTGCTGCCGATTCTCGGCTTCATCCTGATCTACATCTTCGCGGCCACGCGCGACTTTCTCGGGCTCTCGCCGGCCCGGGCGGCGGCGGCGGTGGTGCTGTTCTTTCCCTATGCCGGGGGCGTGGCCTGGGGGCTCAATGTGCTGGTGCCGCAGATGGAGGCGAATGCGGGCTATGCGAGCGTGGTGCTGCTGATCTTCGTCTATGCGCTGATCCTGCGCCGCGATGCGCCCGGCACGGCGCGCGGGCTGGCAATCGGGGCGGGGATCCTGGCCGTGTCGCTAAGCTTCCGCGCGCTCGACGGGCCGGTCTGTGCAGTGTTCCCCCTGGGCACGCATTTCCTGTGGCACATCCTCAACGCAGTGATGCTGGGCTGGATGATCGAGGTTTACCGTCGCCACAGGCTTGCAGGGGCGCGCGCGCAGGGCTAAACCGCGCGCGGATCGCAAGCGGGAGACGCGCATGTCCGGCATCGATACAGACACGGCGCGCCGCGTCGCCAAGCTCGCCCGCATCCGGGTGGCCGAGGAGGATCTGCCCGGACTTGCGGCGGATCTGTCGAAGATCCTCGGCTTCATGGACGAGCTCGGCGCGGTGGATGTGGACGGGGTGGAGCCGATGACCTCGGTCACGCCGATGCGGCTCAAGCGGCGCGAGGATGTCGTCACCGACGGCGAGCAGCGCGACGCGGTGCTCGCCAATGCGCCCGATGCGCGCGCCGGGTTCTTTGCCGTGCCCAAGGTGGTGGAATGAGCGATCTGACCGATCTGACGATCGCCGGGGCGCGCGACGCGCTGCGCAAGGGCGAGACGAGCGCGGCGGCGCTGACCGCGGCCTGCCTCGAAGCCATCGACGGCGCCGATGCGCTGGGTGCTGTCGCCCACAAGACGCCCGAGCTCGCCATGGCGCGCGCCGAGGCCGCCGATGCACGGCTGAAGGCCGGCGACGCGCCCGCGATGTGCGGCATCCCGATCGGGGTGAAGGATCTGTTCTGCACTGAGGGCGTGGCGAGCCAGGCCGCCTCGCGCATCCTCGAAGGCTTCCGCCCGCCCTACGAGTCGACCGTCACCGCGCAGCTGCGCGATGCGGGGGCGGTGATGCTCGGCAAGCTGAACATGGACGAGTTCGCGATGGGCTCGTCCAACGAGACGAGCGCGTACGGCAATGTCGTCAATCCCTGGCGCCGCGCGGGCGACGCTGCGGCGCTGACGCCGGGCGGCTCCTCGGGCGGGTCTGCCGCGGCGGTGGCGGCGCGTCTGTGCCTTGCGGCCACAGGCACCGACACGGGCGGCTCGATCCGACAGCCCGCGGCCTTCACCGGCACGGTCGGCGTCAAGCCCACCTATGGCCGCTGCTCGCGCTGGGGGATCGTGGCGTTCGCGTCCTCGCTCGATCAGGCGGGGCCGATGACGCGTTCGGTGCGCGATGCGGCGATCATGCTGGCGGCGATGGCCGGGCATGATGCGCGCGACTCGACCTCGGCCGATATCCCCGTGCCGGATTTCGAGGCGATGCTCACCGGCGACATCCGCGGCAAGCGCATCGGCGTGCCGCGCGAATACCGCATGGAGGGCATGCCCGCCGAGATCGAGACGCTCTGGCAGGAGGGCATCGCGATGCTGCGCGATGCGGGCGCCGAGATCGTCGATATCTCGTTGCCGCACACGCAATACGCGCTGCCGGCCTATTACGTGATCGCCCCCGCCGAGGCGTCCTCGAATCTCGCGCGCTATGACGGGGTGCGCTACGGCCACCGCGCCGCGCTCGAGGCTGGCGAGGGCATCACCGAGATGTACGAAAAGACCCGTGCCGAGGGCTTCGGCGCCGAGGTGCAGCGGCGCGTGATGATCGGCACCTATGTGCTCTCGGCGGGCTTCTACGACGCCTATTACAACCGCGCGCGCAAGGTCCGCACCCTGATCGCGCGCGATTTCGAGACGGTCTTCGCGGACGGGGTGGATGCGATCCTGACCCCGGCGACGCCCTCGGCGGCCTTCGGGCTCGGCGAGATGGGCGGCGAGGATCCGGTGGCGATGTATCTCAAC
>PUKW01000143.1 GCA_003550665.1 Paracoccaceae bacterium
CGAACCTACGATCAACTCTGGGCAGCCGTCGGCCAGGTCTGCGACCTGTTCTCAGACGAGGAGTGCTACAACTTCTTCAAGGCAGCAGGCTATGAGGCCGAATAACCGCGACACGCTCTAGCGTAACCGGTCCAGCAGGTCGTGCGATACATAGCCGTCCGGCGCCATTCCCTCGGCGGTCTGGAAGGCGCGAACGGCCGCGACGGTGTTGGGGCCGACGCGTCCATCGATCCCCTTCGTGTCGAAGCCGCGCGCCGTGAGGCGCTCCTGCAATTCGCGGCGTTCATCGCTGGTCAGCGGGCGGTCGTCGCGCGGCCAGTCGCCATTGAATCCGTCCGCCCCGCCGATCCGGTCCGCGAGATGCCCGATCGCCATCGCATAGGCGTCGGCGGGATTGTAGCGCTTGATGACCTCGAAATTCTCGAAGGTCAGAAACGCCGGCCCCTCGATCCCCGCGGGCAGGAAGAGCTGTGCCGACCCGTGATCGGGCAGCGTGCTGCCATCGGCCAGCGTCACCCCGTCGTCGCGCCACTCGGAGACCGGGCGGCGGTCCTGCTGGCCCTCGAGCCCGGCGGGCAGGTCGATCTCGACGCCCCAGGGCTGGTCCCGGGTCCAGCCATGCTCCGCGAGATAGGACGCCGTGGAAGCGAGCGCGTCGGTCGGGTCGTCGGACCAGATGTCACGCTCGCCGGTGCCGCGGAAATCCACCGCATAGGAGAGATAGCTCGTCGGGATGAACTGGGTGTGGCCCATGGCCCCGGCCCAGGATCCAGTCATCTCCTCGGGCGCGACATCGCCGTCCTGGATGATGCGCAGCGCGCCGATGAGCTGCTCCTCGAAGAAGTCGCCGCGGCGGCCCTCATGGGCCAGCGTAGCGAGGGCCTCGATGATCGCGGTATCGCCGCGATAATCGCCGTAGGAGCTCTCGACGCCCCAGACCGCGACAACGATTTCGGGCGCGACGCCGTAGCGCTCCTCGATCGCCTCGAGCACCTCGCGATGCTCGTCGAGGACGTCGCGCCCGTTCTCGACCCGGCGATCGGAGACGGCGCTGTCGAGATAGTCCCAGATCGCGCGGGTGAACTCGCCCTGGTTGCGGTCGCGCTCGATGACGTCGGTGTTGAAACGCACATCGCGAAAGGCGCGCTCAAAAGTGTCCTCGCGGATCCCCTCGGCGACGGCGCGGGGGCGGAAATCGTTCACCCAGGCCTCGAAGGCGCGGGACTCCGCGGTGCTCTCGGTGCCGCGTTCGGCTGGTCTCGGGGAATTGTCCATAATGCCGCTCGCCGCGCCAAAGGCGGGGAAGGCCAATACGAACACCCCCGCCAGAATCGCCGATCTGCCCATGCCGCCCATCCGTTTCTTGTCTGCTCGCGTTTATGCACGGCATGGTAGCGTAGCGCGGCGCGTCGTGAAAGTCGGTTGTGCCGTTCATGGCGCGGTTTGGCGCTTTCTAGCGCATGGCGCCGAACCATTGCGTCACCCGGTCCACGCCGCGGATCAGAAGCGGCGCCGTCGGCAGGATGATGAAGATGCGCGTGACGTGATAGGCGGTCACGATCGCGACGCCCTCCTGCAGCACCTTGGCGGTGAGCGCCATCTCGGTGACGCTGCCCGGCGCGGTGGCGAGCACCATCGTCCCCCAGCTGACATCGCTCACCAGCAGGAGCGCCATCCCCAGCCCGAGGCACAGCGCGATCATCAGCACCGTCGCCAGCATCGCCGCGGGCACGAAGCGCCCGGCCTGGCGGAAGAAATCGCGGTCGAACACCGCTCCGAGCCACACCCCGAGCAGCACCTGCGCCGCCGCGAGGACGGGGTAGGGCACCGCCGTGATCGGCAGCGACAGCGCCGCCGCGACCGCCGAGCCGCCCACCGCGCCCAGAAAGAACGGGTTCGACAGCCGCAAGGCCCGGATCACGGACACCCCCACAAGCGCGCACAGGATCAGGAGCAGAGCCCCGCTCCAACTCCACGGCGTGTCGCGCAGCGCTGCGGTCGGGTCGGTCACCGCCGGCTCGAGCGCGATCAGCACCGGCGGCACCAGCAGCACGAGCGCAAGAATCCGGATCGTCTGCGAGAACACGACGGGCCCGGCATCCACCCCGTACTGTCGCGCGAGGTTGGCCGATTCGACGGGCCCCATCGGCACCGAAGCGAGGCTTGCGGTGATCGCATCCACCCCGCCGAGCCGCACCAGCACCCACGCCACCATCAGCCCGAGCGCGATCGTGGCCACGGCCGCTCCCACCATCAGCCAGAGCATGTCGCCGAGCGCCGCGAGCGCCGTGGGGGTGAAGGCCAGCCCCACCGAAGCCGCGATCACGACCTGCCCGATGGGGCGCGTCACCGCCGGCACCCGCACGCGCGAAACCGCCAGACTCGTGGCGATCGAAAACAGGATCGCGCCGATCATCCAGGGAAGCGGCACGTTGAGCCGTACGGCGACCCATCCGGCCACCGTCGCACCCGCATAGATCGCAGCGATCCTGCCGATATCCGGGGCGCGCCTTGCGACATCCTGCCACGTCATGGCTCAGCCATAGCCCATCGCGCAGCAGGGCACCAGACACCACAAGCCGTGGCACCCCATCGGGTTGTAGCGAACCCGTCAGGCGAGTGCGGCGGCCGTTTCACGGGCGATCATCAGCTCCTCGGCGGTGGTGGTGACGACAACGCGCACCGGCGAGCCGTCGGCCTGCACCTGCGGTGCCGTGCGCCCGCCGAGCTGGACCGCGCCATTGCGTGTCGCATCGAGGCGCAGCCCCATGAAGCCCATCCACTTGCAGATCCGCGCGCGCATCGCGGCGTCGTTCTCGCCCACGCCGCCGGTGAACACGACCACGTCGAGCCCGCCCATCGCCGCGGCATAGGCGCCGAGATACTTGCGCGCCCGGTAGGCATAGATCTGCAGGGCGAGCTCGCAATCGGCATCGCCCTCGGCCGCGCGGGCCGACACGTCGCGCATATCCGTCAGCCCGGTGAGCCCGCGCAGCCCGCTCTCGGTGTTGAGCGCGCGCTCGATCGCCTCGATGCCGAGCCCCAGCTCGCGGTTCAGGAAGCCGTAGATCCCCGGATCGACATCGCCCGAGCGCGTGCCCATCACCAGCCCCTCGAGCGGTGTGAGCCCCATCGAGCTGTCGATGCTCGCGCCGCGCTGGATCGCGCACACGCTCGCCCCGTTGCCCAGATGAAAGCTCACCATCCGAAGGGCATCGAGCGGCGCGCCGACGGCTTCGGCCGCCCGCTCGGCGACATAGGCGTGCGAGGTGCCGTGAAAGCCATAGCGGCGCACCCCCGCCTCGCGCCAGTCGCGCGGGATCGCATAGGTCGTCGCGCGCGGCGGGTTCGTCAGGTGAAAGGCGGTGTCGAACACGCCGATCTGCGGCAGGTCCGGCCACATCCGCTGCGACAGCCGCACCGCGTGCAGGTTGGCCGGGTTGTGCAGCGGCGCGAGCGGGGTGAGCGCCTCGATTGCGGCCATGGTGCGCGCATCCAGCACGGCCGGGGCGTCGAAGCGTGCGCCGCCATGGGCGATGCGATGGCCGACCGCGTCGATCCCGTCGAGCCCGTGGCGCGCCAGCAGTTCCGACACCGCCGCGATGGCGCTCTCGACATCGGTGGGGTCCGCCGCCTCGCGCCCCGCGCCGTCGGGGCCGTCGAAGCGCAGCACGCAGCCGCCCTCGCCGAAGCGCTCGAAACACGCCGAGAGCCGCTCGGTCGCGGTCTCGGCCGCATCGAACACGCCGAGCTTGAGCGACGAGCTGCCGGCATTGAAGACGAGGATCCTCATGCGCGCTTCTCCTTCCAGTACCGCGCCGCGCGCTTGTCGAACTCCAGCACGAAGAGCAGCAGCACCCCGATCAGTGCACATTGCACGAGCTGCCAGAGCGACAGCGCCGTGGTCTCGAACAGGACCTGCATGAAGGGCGCATAGGTGAAGAGCGCCTGCAGCGCCAGAACCACGGCGACCGCGATCAGAACCGCCTGCGTGCCCTTGACCCCGGTCAAGGTGAGCGCGGAGGCGTGCCGGTAGCGCACCGAAAACAGGTAGAACACCTGCATCGCCACCAGCGTATTGATCGCGAGCGTGCGCGCGGCCTCGAGGGAATAACCCTGCGCCTGCGCGGCGACGAACTGGCCGAAGATGCCCGCCGTGAACAGAAGCGACACGAGCAAGATGCGCCACAGGATGTAGCGCGACAGGATAGGCGCATCCGGACGGCGCGGCGGGCGCTGCATCACCTCGCGCTCGGGCGGCTCGAAGGCCAGCGACATCGCCATCGCTACCGACGAGACCATGTTGATCCATAGCACCTGCACCGGCGTGATCGGCAGCA
>PUKW01000299.1 GCA_003550665.1 Paracoccaceae bacterium
AGACCGAGACCGTGGACGTGATGGATGCGCTCGGCGCCAATATCCGCGTCGATACCAAGGGGCGCGAGGTGATGCGCATCCTGCCGCGCGAGAACGACGCGGTGAACGAGGAGTGGATCTCTGACAAGACGCGGTTCTGCTATGACGGGCTCAAGCGCCGCCGTCTCGACCGGCCCTATGTGCGCGAGAACGGCAAGCTGCGCCCGGCGGGCTGGGGCGAGGCGCTCAAGGCGGCGGCCAGGGCGCTGACGGGGGCCGAGCGCCCCGTCGGGCTCGTGGGGGATCTCGCGCCGACGGAGGCCGCCTTCGCGCTCAAGCAGCTCATCGAGGGGCAGGGCGGCGCCGTGGAGTGCCGCACCGACGGCGCGAAGCTGCCCGAAGGGAACCGGTCCGGCTATGTCGGCACCGCCGCGATCGAGGATATCGACACCGCGCGCGAGATCTGGCTGATCGGCACCAATCCGCGCGCCGAGGCGCCGGTGCTCAATGCGCGCATCCGCAAGGCCTGGCTCGCGGGCGGAGAGGTGCACCGCATCGGGGCGCCGGTGGATCTGACCTACGAGGTCACCGAGCATGGCGATGACCGCGCCGCGCTGGTGGCGGCGGCGAAAGATTCCGAACAGGCCGATCACGCGGCGCTGGTGATCGTCGGACAGGGCGCGCTGATGGGCGCGGATGGCGCGGCGGTCCTGTCGCAGGCGCACAAGCTCGCGGACGGGCTCGGGGCGGGTGTGCTCGTGCTGCATACGGCGGCCGGGCGCGTCGGTGCGATGGATGTCGCTGCCGTGACCGAGGGCGGGCTCGACGCCGCGATGGAAGGCGCCGATGTCGTTTTCAATATGGGCGCCGACGAGATCGAGATCCGCACCGAGGGCGGCCCCTTCGTGATCTATCAGGGCAGCCACGGCGACCGCGGCGCGCACCGTGCCGACGTGATCCTGCCCGCCGCGGCTTGGACCGAGGAGCCGGGGCTGTTCGTCAACACCGAGGGAAGGCCGCAATTCGCGCTGCGCACCGGCTTCCCGCCGGGCGAGGCCAAGGAGAACTGGGCGATCCTGCGCGCGCTGTCGGCCGAGATGGGCGCCGTGCTGCCCTTCGATTCGATCGCGCAGCTGCGGCAGGCGCTGTTCAAGGTGGTCCCGCATCTCGCGATGATCGAGGAGCTCGCCGAGAATGCCTGGATCCCGCTTGCCCCCGAGGCGCCGGGCAAGGGAGGCTTCGCGCCGGGGGTCGTCGATTTCTATCTCACGAACCCGATCGCGCGGGCCTCGGGGCTTATGGCCGAGCTCAGCGCGACGGCGCGTGCGCGCCGCGAGACGCCCCTTGCGGCGGAGTGACGGCGCGGCGCGTCCGGCGGGGCGGAATCTGACGCGGCGGGGTGGCGTTCGCCCCGTGGATGATGTTTACAACTGACAAGCGGATGCGCCGCGCTGCGGCGCATCGGGCGCGATGGCCGGGACCGACAGCGACGATCCGAGGAAGTGGACGATATGGCGGATTTTCTGGAGACGGGGCTTGGAACGGCGCTCCTGATCGCGGCGCAGGGGCTGCTCCTGATCGGCTTCGTGATGATCTCGCTGCTGTTTCTGGTTTACGGCGACCGCAAGGTCTGGGCTGCGGTGCAGATGCGGCGCGGGCCCAATGTCGTGGGGCCGTGGGGCATTCTGCAGACCGTCGCGGATGCGCTGAAATACGTCTTCAAGGAGATCGTGGTGCCCGCGGGTGCCGACCGGGCGGTGTTCTTCCTCGCGCCGATGCTGTCCTTCGTGCTCGCGGTGACGGCCTGGGCCGTGATCCCCTTCAACGAGGGCTGGGTGCTCGCCGATATCAATGTGGCGATCCTGTTCGTCTTCGCGGTGGCCTCGCTCGAGGTCTACGGCGTGATCATGGGCGGCTGGGCGTCGAACTCGAAATATCCCTTCCTCGGCTCGCTGCGCTCGGCGGCACAGATGGTCTCCTACGAGGTTTCGCTCGGGCTGATCATCATCGGGATCATCATCTCGACGGGGGCCATGAACTTCTCCGCTATCGTTGCGGCGCAGGACGGCGCCTACGGGCTCTTTTCGTGGTACTGGCTGCCGCATCTGCCGATGGTGGTGCTGTTCTTCATCTCGGCACTCGCGGAGACGAACCGGCCGCCTTTCGACCTGCCCGAGGCCGAGTCCGAGCTCGTCGCCGGCTACCAGGTCGAGTACAGCTCGGTGCCGTATCTGCTGTTCATGGCCGGCGAGTATCTGGCCATCTTCCTGATGTGCGCGCTGATTTCGCTGATGTTCTTCGGCGGCTGGCTGTCGCCGATACCGGGGCTGCCCGACGGGGCGTTCTGGATGGTGGCGAAGATGACGTTCTTCTTCTTCCTGTTCGCCATGGTGAAGGCGATCACGCCGCGCTATCGCTACGATCAGCTCATGCGCATCGGCTGGAAGGTGTTCCTGCCGCTGTCGCTGGCTTGGGTGGTGATCGTGGCGTTCCTGGCGCGCTACGAGGTTCTGGGCGGGGCCTGGGCCCGCTCGACGATCGGAGGCTGACATGGGTTACGACGTTGCCCGCGCAGGACGGTATTTCCTGCTCTTCGACTTCATCAAGGGCTTCGGGCTGGGGTTTCGCTACTTCTTCGCGCCCAAGGCGACGGTGAACTACCCGCACGAGAAGGGCCCGCTGTCGCCGCGCTTTCGCGGCGAGCACGCGCTGCGCCGCTATCCCAGCGGCGAGGAGCGCTGCATCGCCTGCAAGCTGTGCGAGGCGATCTGCCCGGCCCAGGCGATCACCATCGATGCCGAGCCGCGCGCCGACGGCTCGCGCCGCACCACGCGCTACGACATCGACATGACGAAATGTATCTATTGCGGCTTCTGCCAGGAGGCGTGCCCGGTGGATGCGATCGTCGAGGGGCCGAATTTCGAGTTCTCCGCCGAGACCCGCGAGGAGCTTTTCTACAACAAGGAAAAGCTTCTGGAGAACGGCGATCGCTGGGAGGCCGAGATCGCGCGCAACATTGAAATCGACGCGCCCTACCGGTAAGGGCGCGGGGAACGCGGCGCGGGTCATGCGCCCCGAGCAGAGGGAAGCTTGAGATGGGTGTCGCAGATTTCGCGTTCTACGCCTTCGCCATTACGGTGCTGGCCTCCGCGATCTTGGTGGTGTTCTCGCGCAACCCGGTGCATTCGGTGCTCTGGCTGATCCTGGCCTTCCTGTCCTCGGCGGGGCTGTTCGTGCTCCTGGGGGCGGAATTCGTGGCGATGCTGCTGATCATCGTCTATGTCGGCGCGGTCGCGGTGCTGTTCCTGTTCGTGGTGATGATGCTCGATATCGACTTCGCCCGGCTGAAGGAGGGCATGTCCCGCAACCTGCCGCTCGGCGGACTGATCGGGGTCGTGCTGCTGATGCAGCTGGGGCTGCTGTTCGGGGCGTGGCAGGAAGCCGATGGCGCGATGGGGCTGCGCCAGGCGCCGACGCCCGACGCGTCCGAGGTGCACAATACCCGCGCGCTCGGCCAGCTCATCTATGACGACTACGCTTTCCTGTTCCAGGCCGCGGGGCTGATCCTGCTCGTGGCGATGATCGGGGCGATCGTGCTGACGTTGCGCCACCGCACCGACGTGGAGCGTCAGGACGTGCTGTCGCAGATGTATCGCGATCCGGCGCAGTCGATGGAACTCAAGGACGTCAAGCCGGGCAAGGGGCTCTGACGCGGCGCAACCGGCCCTGCGGCGGGCGGCAAGACAACGAACGGGCGCAAGGCCCGGAGGGACGCGAATGGTGGGACTGGAACATTACCTGACGGTGGCCGCGGCGCTGTTCGTCATCGGTATCTTCGGCATCTTCCTCAACCGCAAGAACGTGATCGTCATCCTGATGTCGATCGAGCTGATCCTGCTGGCGGTGAACATCAACCTCGTCGCGTTCTCGAGCTTTCTCGGCGATCTCGTCGGCCAGGTCTTCACGATGTTCGTACTCACCGTCGCGGCCGCCGAGGCGGCGATCGGGCTGGCGATCCTGGTGTGTTTCTTCCGCACCCGCGGGTCGATCGATGTCGAGGACATCAACGTGATGAAAGGCTGAGGCGATGGCGACGATCCTGCTCTTCGCGCCGCTGATCGGGGCGCTTCTGTGCGGCTTCGGCTGGCGCTTCATGGGCGAACGCCCGGCGCAGGTCACGGCGACCGCGCTGGTGGTGCTCTCGGCGCTGCTGTCCTGGCTGATCTTCCTGACCTTCGACGGCGAGACGCAGCAGATCCAGATCATGCGCTGGATCGAGAGCGGCACGCTCGCCGCCGACTGGGCGATCCGGCTCGACCGGCTCACCGCGGTGATGCTGGTCGTAGTCACCACGGTCGCCGCGCTCGTGCATGTCTACAGCTTCGGCTACATGGCGCATGACGCGAATTTCCGCGAGCACGAGAGCTACAGGCCGCGCTTTTTCGCCTATCTGTCGCTGTTCACCTTCGCCATGCTGATGCTGGTGACCGCCGACAACCTGCTGCAGCTCTTCTTCGGCTGGGAAGGGGTCGGCCTCGCCTCCTATCTGCTGATCGGCTTCTATTACCGCAAGCCCTCGGCCAATGCCGCCGCGATCAAGGCCTTCGTGGTCAACCGGGTGGGGGATGTCGGCTTCCTGCTCGGCATCCTCGCGCTGTTCCTGCTCACCGACTCGATCAGCTTCGACGTGATCTTCGCCGAGGGTGCGGCGCTCGCCGAGACCTCGATCCCCTTCCTCTGGGCCGACTGGAACGCGGCCAATCTGGTGGCGTTCCTGCTTTTCATCGGCGCGATGGGCAAATCGGCGCAGCTCTTCCTGCACACCTGGCTTCCCGACGCGATGGAAGGCCCGACCCCCGTCTCGGCGCTTATCCATGCCGCGACGATGGTCACGGCGGGGGTGTTTCTGGTGGCGCGGATGTCGCCGGTGATGGAATACGCCGATACGGCGATGCTGTTCGTCACCGCGATCGGGGCGCTTACGGCGTTCTTTGCGGCCACGATCGGGCTCGTGCAGAACGACATCAAGCGCGTGATCGCCTATTCGACCTGTTCGCAGCTGGGCTACATGTTCGTGGCCGCCGGGGTCGGGGTCTACTCGGTGGCGATCTTTCACCTGTTCACCCATGCCTTCTTCAAGGCGATGCTGTTTCTTGGCGCGGGCTCGGTGATCCACGGGATGCATCACGAGCAGGACATGCGCAATTACGGCGGTTTGCGCCACAAGATGCCCTACACCTTCTGGGCCATGCTGATCGGCACGTTGGCCATCACGGGCGTCGGCATCCCGCTCACGATCATCGGCTTTGCCGGCTTCGTCTCCAAGGACGCGATCATCGAGAGCGCCTTCGCCGCCGGCGCGGTACCCGCCTTCTGGCTGCTGGTGGTGGGCGCGGGGCTGACCTCTTTCTATAGCTGGCGGCTGATGTTCATGACTTTCTTCGGCACTCCGCGCGGCAGCCGCAAGACGCATGAGCACGCCCATGAAAGCCCGCCATCGATGACCATCCCGCTCGGGGTTCTCGCCGTGGGCTCGGTCTTTGCGGGGATGCTGTGGTACGGGCCGTTCTTCGGCTCCATCGAGCAGGTCAATGACTGGTTCGCGGGGGCGATCTACATGTCCGAGGGCAACACCGTGCTCGACGATGCGCATTACGTCCCCGCCTGGGTGGCGATCTCGCCGGTCGCGGCGATGCTGATCGGGCTCGCCGTTGCGTGGTGGTTCTATATTCGCAATCCGGAGATGCCCGCCAAGCTGGCCGAGAACCAGTGGCCACTCTACCAATTGTTTCTCAACAAGTGGTATTTCGACGAGCTCTATGAGCGCATCTTTGTGCGCCCGGCCAAGGCGCTCGGCACCATCCTGTGGAAGCGCGGCGACGGCTCGGTGATCGACGGGGCGATCAACGGGCTCGCCATGGGGGTCATTCCCTGGGTCACGCGGCGCACGGTGCGCGTTCAGTCGGGCTACATCTTTCACTACGCCTTCGCGATGGTGATCGGCATCGTGCTGCTGGTGACCTGGGTGACGCTGACGGTGGGGGGCTGAGCGATGGAAAACCTCCTCTCGATCATCACCTTCACACCCCTGGTCGCGGCGATCATCCTGGCGGTGTTCCTGCGCGGCGAGGATGCGGCGGCGCAGGCCAATGCCAAGTGGCTGGCGCTGATCGCGACGGGCGCGACCTTCCTGATCTCGCTGTTCCTGCTGTTCGGGTTCGATCCGTCCGACACCGGCTTTCAGTTCGTAGAGGAGGGCGACTGGATCCTCGGGCTGACCTACAAGGTCGGGGTGGACGGGATCTCGGTGCTGTTCGTGATGCTCACGACCTTCCTGATGCCGATCGCGATCGGGGCGTGCTGGAACGTCACGCACCGGGTGAAGGAATACATGGTCGCCTTCCTGGTGCTCGAGACGCTGATGATCGGCGTGTTCGTGGCGCTCGATCTGGTGCTGTTCTACCTGTTCTTCGAGGCCGGGCTGATCCCGATGTTCCTGATCATCGGGATCTGGGGCGGCAAGGAGCGCATCTACGCGGCGTTCAAGTTCTTCCTCTACACCTTCCTCGGCTCGGTGCTGATGCTGGTGGCGATGATCGCGATGTATGTCGATGCCGGCACCTCGGATATCGAGACGCTGCTGACGCATGAGTTCGGCTCCGACACCTTCAGCCTGCTCGGCATCCAGATCGTCGGCGGGGCGCAGACGCTGATGTTCCTCGCCTTCTTTGCGGCCTTCGCGGTGAAGCTTCCGATGTGGCCGGTGCACACCTGGCTGCCCGATGCACATGTGCAGGCGCCCACGGCCGGGTCGGTTGTGCTCGCGGCGATCCTGCTGAAGATGGGCGGCTACGGCTTCCTGCGCTTCTCGGTGCCGATGTTTCCGGTGGGCACCGAGATCGTGGGGCCGCTGATCCTGTGGCTGTCGGCGATCGCGGTGGTCTATGCCAGCCTCGTCGCGCTGATGCAGGAGGACATGAAGAAGCTCATCGCCTATTCCTCGGTGGCGCATATGGGCTTTGTCACGCTGGGCATCTTCGCGGTCAATCAGCAGGGCCTCGACGGCGCGATCTTCCAGATGATCAGCCACGGCTTCATTTCGGGCGCGCTGTTTCTCGTCGTCGGCGTGATCTATGACCGAATGCACACGCGGCGCATCGACGCCTATGGCGGGCTCGTGAACCGGATGCCGGTCTACGCGCTGATCTTCATGCTGTTCACGATGGCGAATGTCGGCCTGCCGGGGACCTCGGGCTTCGTGGGCGAGTTCCTCACGCTCGTCGGGGTGTTCCAGGTCAACACATGGGTCACGGCGGTGGCGGCGACGGGCGTGGTCCTGTCGGCGGGATATGCGCTGTGGCTCTACCGGCGGGTGATGATGGGCGCGCTGGTTCGCGAGAGCCTCAAGACGATCACCGACATGTCGCGCCGCGAAAAGGCGCTGTTCGCGCCGCTCGTGGCGATGACGCTGCTGCTCGGGGTGTACCCGTCGCTCGTCACCGACATCACCGGGCCGGCCGTCGCCGAGCTCGTCGAGGATTACGACGGCGCGCTGGCCGCGTATGACGCCGCGCTGCGGCTGGCGCAGAACTGAAGGACGCAGTCATGATCTCTGCCGATCTGTCCATAGCCCTGCCCGAGATCCTGCTCGCACTGTTCGCGATGACGGCGCTTATGGTCGGGGTGTTCACGGGCAAGGACCGCGTGGCGCATCTGGTGCTCTGGGCCACGGCGGCGGCCTTCGTGATCCTTGCGCTGATGGTGGCGCTGCAGGGCGCGGAGTCGCGCACGGCCTTTGGCGGCATGTTCATCGACGACGCCTTCGCGCGGTTTGCCAAGGTGATGATCCTGCTCTCGGCGGCGGTCGTGATGCTGATGGGGCAGGACTACATGGAGCGCCACGACCTCTTGCGCTTCGAATACCCCGTTCTGGTGGCGCTCGCGGCGCTCGGCATGATGATCATGGTCTCGGCGGGCGACCTGATGGCGCTCTATATGGGGCTCGAGCTGCAATCGCTGGCGCTCTACGTGATCGTGGCGATCCGGCGCGACAGCGCGCGCTCCACCGAGGCGGGACTGAAATACTTCATGCTCGGCGCGCTGGCCTCGGGGATGCTGCTTTACGGGGCTTCGCTCGTTTACGGCTTTGCGGGCACGACGCTGTTCGACGGCATCATCAGCACCATCGCCGATGGCGAGATGCCGCTCGGCCTGCTGATCGGGCTTGCGTTCCTGATCGCGGGGCTGGCCTTCAAGGTCTCGGCGGTGCCGTTTCACATGTGGACGCCCGATGTCTACCAGGGCGCGCCGACGCCCGTGACGGCGTTCCTCTCCACCGCGCCGAAGATCGCGGCGATGGCGCTGTTCGCGCGCGTCGTCTTCGAGGCCTTCGGCACCGCCGCCGCCGACTGGGGCCAGATCGTCGCCTTCCTGGCGGTGCTGTCGATGTTCCTCGGCGGCATCGCGGCGATCGGGCAGCGCGACATCAAGCGTCTGATGGCCTATTCCTCGATCGCGCATATGGGCTTCGCGCTCGTCGGGCTGGCCGCCGGGTCGCAGCAGGGCGTCGAGGCGATGCTCATCTACATGGCGATCTATGTGACGATGAATATCGGCGTCTTCGCCTTCATCCTGTCGATGAGCCGCGATGGCCGGCCGGTGACCGATATCGCCTCGCTCAACATGCTGTCGGCGCGCGAGCCCGTAAAGGCGGCGGCGCTGCTGGTGCTCTTGTTCAGCATGGCCGGCGTGCCGCCGCTGCTGGGCTTCTTCGGCAAGCTCGCGGTGCTTTGGGCGGCGGTGGAGGCGGGGATGGCCTGGCTCGCGGTGGCCGGGGTGATCGCCTCGGTGATCGGGGCGTTCTATTACCTGCGGATCGTCTACTACATGTATTTCGGCGAGGAGTTCGAGGAGCTCGACCGGGTGATGCCGAACCTGCAATGGGGCCTGTTGATGGCGTCGTCGGTGATCATGGTCGTCGGGGTGATCAACCTTTTCGGTATCGAATCCTTTGCCGAGGCGGCGGCGCAGACCCTTGTGCGCTGACCCGCCCTGGCCCGAGGGGGTGGGGCGCGTCGTGCTCGACGCGGTGGACAGCACGAATGCCGAGGCGCTGCGCCGGCTGCCGGAGCTCGACGGGCCCTGCTGGATCATGGCGCGGCGCCAGACGGCGGGGCGCGGGCGGCGCGGGCGGCCCTGGAGCGATCCGGACGGCAATTTCGCGGCCTCGCTGGTGCTGCGCCCCGGGGTGCCGGCGGCGCAATCGGCGCTGGTCTCCTTCGTCGCCGCGCTCGCCCTGCATGACAGCCTGAGTGCGCTTACCGGCCAGCCCTCGGCCTTCGCGCTCAAATGGCCCAATGATGTGCTCGCCGGCGGCGGCAAGGTCTCGGGGATCCTGCTCGAGGGTGCGGGAACGCCGAGCCGGGCCGATCACCTGATCGTCGGCATCGGCGTCAATCTCGTGCGCGCGCCGGCCACGGTCAGCGCGGATGCGATCCCCGCGGTGAGCCTCGTGGCCGTAACGGGCACGCGCCTGGGCCCGCAAACGCTGCTCGACCGGCTTGCCGCCGACTTCGCGCGCCGGCATGAAACCCTCGCGCGGGAGGGCTTCGCGCCGCTGCGCGAGGCCTGGATCGCGCGCGCCGCCGGGCTGGGCACGGAGATCACGGCACGCACCGGGCACGAGACGCTGCGCGGGGTCTTCGAGACGATCGACGAGACCGGGGCGCTCGTGCTGCGCATCGGGGCGCAGCGGCGGATCGTTCCGGCGGCGGATGTGTTCTTCTGAGAAGGGGTCAGGCATGCTGCTGGCGATCGATTGCGGCAACACCAACACGGTCTTCGCGATCTGGGACGGAGAGCGCTTCCTCGCGACATGGCGCACCTCGACCGAGCATCAGCGCACGGCGGACCAGTATTATGTCTGGCTGTCCACGCTCATGAACCTGCACAAGCTCGATGTGCGCATCGACGAGGTGATCGTCTCCTCGACGGTGCCGCGGGTGGTTTTCAATCTGCGGGTGCTCGCGGATCGCTATTTCGGCTGCCGGCCGCTCGTGGTCGGGCGCTCCGATTGCGCGCTTCCGGTCGCGCCGCGCGTCGATCCGGGCACCCAGGTCGGGCCGGACCGGCTCGTCAATACCGCGGGCGCGCATGACCGCCATGGCGGCGATCTCATCGTCGTCGATTTCGGCACCGCGACCACCTTCGACGTGGTCGCCCATGACGGCGCCTATGTCGGCGGCGTGATCGCGCCGGGCGTCAATCTGAGCCTTGAGGCGCTGCACCAGGCTGCCGCGGCGCTGCCGAATGTCGATGTGACGAAGCCGCAGAAGGTGATCGGCACCAACACGGTCGCCTGCATGCAATCGGGCGTGTTCTGGGGCTATGTCGGGCTCGTGCGCGGGATCTGTGACCGCATCCGCGGCGAGGCCGAGCGCCCGATGCGCGTCATCGGCACCGGTGGCCTCGCCTCGCTCTTCGCGCAGGGCGACATTCTGTTCGACATTGTCGAGGACGACATAACCATGCATGGCCTCACGGTCATTCACCGACACAACAAGGATATCCAATGAGCAGTGAACGATTGATCTACCTGCCCCTCGGCGGCGCGGGCGAGGTCGGCATGAACGCCTATGTCTATGGCTACGGCCCGCCGGGAAAGGAGCGGCTGATCCTCGTGGATCTCGGGCTGACCTTTCCGGACATGGACACGACACCCGGCGTCGGGGTGATCCTGCCCGACATCTCCTGGCTCGCCGAGCGTGCGGACCGGCTCGAGGGGATCTTCATCACCCATGCGCATGAGGACCATGTCGGCGCGGTGGCGCATCTGTGGCGCAAGCTCGGCGTGCCGGTCCATGCGCGCAACTTCACAGCCCGCATCGCGACGCTGAAGATGAAGGAGGCCGGGCTGCCGGCCGAGGAGATCCGCACCGCCGGGCCGCGGCCCGAGGCCGTCGAGGCCGGGCCGTTCAGGGTGCAGTTCGTGCCGGTGAGCCATTCGCTGCCCGAGGCGTCGGCGCTGATCATCGACACCCCGGCGGGTCGGATTCTTCACTCCGGCGATCTCAAGCTCGACCCGACGCCGATCGTCGGCGAGCCCTGGAACCCAGAGACCTTCGCCGAGATCGGGCGCGAGGGGGTCAAGGTGCTCGCCTGCGACTCGACGAATGTCTTCAACCGGCATCCGGGCCGTTCCGAGGCCTCGCTGCAGCCTGAAATCGAGGCGCTCGTGCGCGGCGCGTCGGGCGCGGTGGCGGCGACGACCTTCGCCTCCAATGTCGCGCGGCTCAAGACCCTGGCCGAGGCCGGGCGCGCGGCGGGGCGCTCGATCTGTCTGCTCGGGCGGGCGATGAACCAGATGGTGACGGTCGCCGTCGAGTCCGGGGTGCTCAAGGACTTCCCGCCCACGCTGCCGCCCGAGGACGCGGCGCAGTTGTCGCCCGAGCAGCTCATGCTGATCGTGACCGGCAGCCAGGGCGAACGCCGCGCCGCCTCGGCGCAACTCGCTCAGGGCAAATACATGGGGCTGCGGATGCGCGAAGGGGACACCTTCCTGCTGTCATCCAAGACCATCCCCGGCAACGAGCGCGGTGTGCTCAAGGTGGTCAACCAGTTCAGCGAGATGGGCGTCGACGTGATCGACGAGAATGACGGGCAGTATCACGTCTCGGGCCATGCCAACCGGCCCGATCTCGCTGAGCTCACCCGGCTGCTCGCGCCGTCGATGACGGTGCCGCTGCATGGCGAGCACCGGCATCTGCGCGAACATGTGCGCATCGCCCGCGAGACCGGCACGCCAAGCGTGATCGCCCCGAACGGCGCGATGGTCGATCTGACGGGCGACACTCCGCGCATCGTGGAGCATGTCGAGACCGGGCGGGTCTATGTCGACGGCTCGGTGCTCGTGGGGCAGTATGACGGGGTCGTGCGCGACCGCATCCGCGTGGCGCTCAACGGGATGGTCTTCGTCACGGTGATCCTCGAAGGCGACGAGTCGCTCGGCGAGCCCTGGGTGGAGCTCGTCGGTCTGCCCGAGGCGGGGCGCTCGACCAAGCCGCTTCTGGAGCTCATCGAGACCGAGCTTGCCGCCTTCGTGGAGCGCGCGGGTGCGAAAGTCATGCGCGATGACGACAAGCTCGAGGAGGGGCTGCGCCGCGTCGTGCGGCAGGTCGCGATGGAGGAGATCGGCCGCAAGCCCGAGCTGCGCGTCGTGATCAGCCGCATCGAGCCCGAATGACTCCGCCCGTCGGGCGGCGGCGGGCGCTCAATCGGTGGTCTGGGGCTGAAAGCTGCGGGTGAGGAATTCGGGCACGTGATCGCCCATTCCGACCACCTGCTCGCCGCCGCGGCCCTTGTCGCCCGTGCGCTGTTTCGGCTGTGGCTTGTTTTGCGCCGGCTGCTTCGCGGCGGGGGTCTGCGTCGCGGAGGCCTGCTCGGGCGCGGCTTCGGCGACTTCGGGCGCCGGGTCCGCGACGTCGGGCTCGGCCGCGTCCGGCGCCTTGCCGTTCGCGCGCTTCGCGGCGGGTTTGCGCGCGGCGGCGGGCTTGCGGCGCGTGCTCTTGGCGTCGGGTTCGGACTCCGCGTCGCGCGCGGGGGCCTCGGGTGGGGCTTCGGGCGGGTCCTTGCGCGGCAGCTCCTTTTGCAGGAGCTTCTCGATCGCCTCGACATATTTGTCATCGGCGGGCAGGGCCAACGTGATCGCCTTGCCGTCGCGCCCTGCGCGCCCGGTGCGACCGATGCGGTGGACGTAGTCCTCAGCGTGGCTGGGCACGTCGAAATTGATCACATGGCTGACATCGGGCACATCGAGTCCCCGCGCCGCGACATCCGAGGCGATGAGGAATTTCAGCGTGCCGTCGCGAAAGCCGTCGAGGGTACGGGTGCGCACGGCCTGATCGAGATCGCCATGGATCGGCGCGGCGTCGAGCCCTGCCTGCTTGAGCGACTTGGCGACCGCATCGACCTCGACCTTGCGGTTGCAGAAAATGATCGCGTTGCGCAGCGCGTCGCCTTCGCGGGCGATGACCTTGCGTAGATTCGTGCGCTTTTCCGAGGCGGCGCGGTCGCGGCGCGAGGGCTTGAAGGTGATGAGTTCCTGCTCGATCGTCTCCGACGCCGTCGCCTGGCGGGCGACCTCGACGCGCACCGGCCCTTGCAGGAAGGTGTTGGTGATGCGTTCGATCTCGGGGGCCATCGTGGCCGAGAAGAACAGCGTCTGGCGGGTGAAGGGCGTGAGCTGGAAGATGCGCTCGATGTCGGGGATGAAGCCCATGTCGAGCATCCGGTCGGCCTCGTCGACGACCATCATCTGCACGCCCTGCAAGAGCAGCTTGCCGCGCTCGAAATGATCGAGCAGGCGGCCGGGCGTCGCGATGAGCACATCCACGCCGCGGTCGATGAGCTTGTCCTGCTCGCCGAAGGCCACGCCGCCGATCAGGAGCGCGCGCGTCAGCTTGGTCTTGGCGGCATAGGTGTCGAAAGCTTCGGCGACCTGTGCCGCGAGTTCGCGCGTCGGGCACAGCACGAGGCTGCGCGGCATTCGCGCGCGGGCGCGACCCCGGCGCAGCCGCGTGACCAGCGGCAGCACGAAGGCGGCCGTCTTGCCGGTCCCGGTCTGGGCGATGCCGAGCACGTCGCGCCCTTGCAGGGCGGGCGGGATCGCCTGCTCCTGAATCGGGGTCGGCGTGTCGTAGCCGGCGTCGATCACGGCTTCGAGGACCTTCGGGTCCAGTTCAAGTTCGGAGAATGTGGTCATGTACGTCCATGTTTACGGCATCGGGCCGTAAGGGGCGGAAGGGACGCTGGTCTGGCGCGTCCCGGCGTCGGAGCCGCGCGGCCGCGGCACGAAGTGCGTAGCGTATGGCGCCGGGCACGTCAACGCCGCGCCCGCCCCCGCGCGGTCACCTTGGCGGGAGGGCGCCGGGGGCGGGGTCCTGCTCACGCCTCGTGCGCGCCCGCGGCGAGTGTGCGCACCCGCTCGAGCACCTCGTGGGTCGGTCGGCCGTCGCCGATCAGCTTGACGATCGCGGAGCCCACCACGGCGCCGTCGGCGACCCCGGCCATCGCGCGCGCGGCCTCCGGGGTCGAGATGCCGAAGCCCACCACGACGGGCAGGCCCGTCGCGGCGCGCACCCGCGCGACCTCAGGGCCGACCTCGCCGGCCTCGGCGGCGGCCGCGCCGGTGATGCCGGTGATCGAGACATAATAGACGAAGCCGCTCGCATTCTGCGCGATCATCGGCAGGCGGGCGTCATCGGTCGTTGGCGTGGCGAGGCGGATGAAGGCGATCCCGGCCTCGCGCGCGGGCAGGCAGAGTTCCGCATCCTCCTCGGGGGGAAGATCGACGACGATCAGCCCGTCGATCCCGGCCGCGCGCGCCTGCTCGAGGAAGGTGGCGACGCCGCGATTGTGGATCGGGTTGTAGTAGCCCATCAGCACGATGGGCGTGGTCGCGTCCCCGGCGCGGAAGCGGCGCACCATCTCCAGCGTGCGCTCGAGCGTCTGCCCGGCCCGGAGCGCCCGCTGTCCGGCGAGCTGTATCGTGGGGCCATCGGCCATCGGATCGGTGAAGGGCATGCCGAGCTCGATGATGTCCACCCCGGCCCCGGGCAGGCCCTTCATGATCTCGACGGAGCGCTCGAAGTCCGGATCGCCGGCCATGATATAGGCGACGAAGGCCTTGCGCCCTGCGTCGCCCAGCCGCGCGAATGTCTCGTCGATCCTCGTCATGGCGCCGCCTTTCGCTTGCTTTGGGGCGGTGTGCGCGATGCGCGCGGCGAAATCAATGCCGCCGATGCCGCCGCGGCCTGCCCGGGCGCCCCTTGCAGGCGGCGTCACGCAGCACTAAGACTCTGTCAGCACTCAGCACCTATATCCCGACAACGCAGGCAGGCGGCAGATGACGGATCCGATGGACACCTACATGAACACCCTCGTCCCCATGGTGGTCGAGCAGACCAGCCGGGGCGAGCGGGCCTACGACATCTTTTCGCGCCTTCTCAAGGAGCGCATCATCTTCGTCACCGGCCCGGTTCATGACGGCATGTCGAGCCTGATCGTGGCGCAGCTTCTGCATCTCGAGGCGGAGAATCCCTCCAAGGAAATCTCGATGTACATCAACAGCCCCGGCGGCGTGGTGACATCGGGGCTGTCGATCTATGACACGATGCAGTACATCCGCCCGAAGGTTTCCACGCTCGTCGTGGGGCAGGCGGCGTCGATGGGCTCGCTGCTGCTGGCGGCGGGCGAGAAGGGGATGCGCTTTGCGCTGCCCAATGCGCGGATCATGGTGCATCAGCCCTCCGGCGGCTTCCAGGGCCAGGCGACGGATATCTCCATTCATGCCAAGGAGATCCTCGAGCTCAAGGACCGCCTCAACCGGATCTATGTCCACCACACCGGGCAGGACATCAAGAAGGTCGAGGAGGCGCTCGAGCGCGACAACTTCATGACGCCGGAGAATGCGCGCGACTGGGGCATCGTCGACGAGATCGTGCAAAGCCGCCCGAAGGGCGAGGAGGAGGCCAAATCGTGACCGGTGCGCCGGCGTGATTTGACATTGTCGCGCACCCTGTGCTGCCATAGGGTGAAGGACGGCGCAACGCGCGCGGCGCGGGGCGCGAACGGAAAGGTCGCAGAGGTCTGATATGGCGAACAACTCCGGCACCGACAGCAAGAACACCCTCTATTGCTCGTTCTGCGGCAAGAGCCAGCACGAGGTGCGCAAGCTGATCGCGGGGCCCACGGTGTTCATCTGCGACGAATGCGTCGAGCTGTGCATGGACATCATCCGCGAGGAGACCAAGGGCGCGGGCCTGAAGGACCATGACGGCGTCCCGGCCCCGAGCGAGATCGCGCAGGTGCTCGACGATTACGTCATCGGGCAGGCGCGCGCCAAGCGCGTGCTCTCGGTCGCCGTGCACAATCACTACAAGCGCCTCGAGCATTCGACGGGATCGCACGAGGTCGAGCTGTCGAAATCCAACATCCTGCTGATCGGGCCGACGGGCTGCGGCAAGACCCTGCTCGCGCAGACGCTCGCGCGTATACTGGACGTGCCCTTCACGATGGCGGACGCGACGACGCTGACCGAGGCGGGCTATGTCGGCGAGGATGTCGAGAACATTGTGCTCAAGCTGCTGCAGTCATCCGAGTACAATGTCGAGCGCGCGCAGCGCGGCATCGTCTATATCGACGAGATTGACAAGATCACCCGCAAGTCGGACAACCCGTCGATCACCCGTGACGTGTCGGGCGAAGGGGTGCAGCAGGCGCTGTTGAAGCTGATGGAGGGCACGGTGGCGAGCGTGCCGCCGCAGGGCGGGCGCAAGCATCCGCAGCAGGAATTCCTGCAGGTGGACACCACCAACATTCTTTTCATCGTCGGCGGCGCCTTCGCCGGGCTCGACAAGATCGTCGCGCAGCGCGGCCGCGGCTCGGCGATCGGCTTCGGCGCCGACGTCAAGGACGAGGAAAAGCACTCCATCGGCAAGACCCTGCAGGCGCTGGAGCCTGACGATCTGCTCAAGTTCGGGCTGATCCCGGAATTCGTCGGCCGTCTGCCCGTGGTCGCGACGCTCGAGGATCTCGACGAGGACGCGCTGGTGACCATCCTAACCGAGCCCAAGAACGCGCTCGTCAAGCAGTATCAGCGTCTCTTCGAGATTGAGGGCGCGCAGCTGAGCTTCACCGATGACGCCCTGCGCGCCATCGCCAAGAAGGCGATCGCGCGCGGCACCGGGGCGCGCGGCCTGCGCTCGATCCTCGAGAACATCCTGCTCGACACGATGTTCGAACTGCCCGGCATGGAGGGCGTCGAGGAGGTCGTGGTCAACGAGGAGGTCGTAACCGCCGATGCCCGCCCCCTCATGATCTATGCAGACCGGCGCGGGGAACCCGTCTCGGCGAGCTGACCGGGGCCGCGGGGCAGCGGCGGATCCTTTCCGGCTCCGGCGCGTTTCAACGGGCGGATGCCGGCTGGACCCCGGGGCGTGCATGGTCCATATCGGGGGCGTCGAGTGCGCGAGGAGCGATGATGAACTTCATCTTGAGGCTTGTGACCTGGTGGAACGGGCAGACGCTGAACACCCAGTTCCACACTTGGCGCTACGGTGTGAAAGTCGGCGAGGACGATCAGGGCAACATCTTCTACCAGAGCCGCGACGGCAAGAAGCGCTGGGTGATCTATAACGGCGAGGCCGAGGCGAGCCGTGTCTCGCCGGACTGGCATGGCTGGTTGCATTACACCTGGGACGAGCCGCCGACCGAAAAGCCGATACCCCGCAAGAGCTGGGAAAAGGCGCATCAGGAAAACCTGACCGGAACGCCACTCGCCTATGCGCCTTCGGGCTCGATCCGTCGTGAGCGCCCCGTTGAGAGAACGGATTACGAGGCATGGACTCCGGAATGACCCTGCGTCGTGGTCGTGCCTTAGCCCTTGTCGCCGCGGTCGCTGCCGCCGGGGCGGCGCAGCCGGCGCAGGCCGTCGAGCAGAGCGTCGCGCGCGGCGACGGTGCGGTGCTGCGCGCGCTCGACAAGGTCGAGGGGCGATCGCGGGATCTCGAGCTCGCCGCCGGCGAGACGGGCAGCCTCGGCAATGTCGAGGTCACGCTGCGGGAGTGCCGCTACCCGGCCGCCGACCCGGCGAGCAACGCCTATGCCTATCTCGAGATCCGCGACCTGCGCGAAGACGCGCCGCGCTTTACCGGCTGGATGATCGCCGACAGTCCGGCGCTCAACGCGCTCGATCACGCGCGCTACGATGTCTGGGTGTTGCGCTGTACGACCTCCTGAGGTGGCGGGATCGGCCCCTGGGCGTGAAAATCGGCCGCGACCGCGAGCGCGGTACGCAGCATGCGCCGATAGCTGGC
>PUKW01000063.1 GCA_003550665.1 Paracoccaceae bacterium
CCGAGCAGGTGATCGGAGTCGGGCGGCGTCGGGGCGGCGCGGCCGATATCGTTGACGGTGCTGTAGGAATAGGGGATCGGCGGCCAGATCATCCAGCCGGGCTCGGTGTCGATCTCGCCCGCATCGGCGGAATCGCGCGTGGCCCGGGGCGCGTCGAGGCAGTCCTGATGCCCGCCGGTTTCGACAAGGCACTGCACCTCCGCGTCGCGAAAAACGGCCTCGGTCGCGAACTCGCCGCCGAAATCGGTCTCGGGGTGAAAATTGATGACCGGAAAGTAGAGATCGCCGCGATACTGCACCACCAGCGGGCGCTCATTGGCGATGAACTCGGCGAACAGCGACAGCACGAACAGCACGGAAAAGATCCACAACGACCAGCGCGCGCGGGTATTGGCCCGGAAATTGCGCCAGCGACGCTGATTGAGCGGCGACAGGCGCATTCAGGTCTCGCGGGTCTCGAAATCGATCCGCGGATCGATCCAGACATACATCAGATCCGCCAGCAGCCCCACCACGAGCCCGATCAGCCCGAACATGAACAGCGTGCCGAAGATCACCGGGTAATCGCGCGCCACCGCTGCCTCGAAGCCGAGCCGGCCGAGCCCGTCGAGCGAGAAGATCGTCTCGATGATCAGCGAGCCGCCGAAGAACACCGCCACGAACACCGCCGGAAACCCCGCCACCACGATGAGCATCGCGTTGCGGAACACATGCCCGTAGAGCACGCGCCGCTCGGTGATGCCCTTGGCGCGGGCGGTCATCACGTACTGCTTCTTGATCTCGTCGAGAAAGCTGTTTTTTGACAGCAGCGTGAGCGTGGCGAAGGCCGAGATCGTCGAGGCCGCCACCGGCAGCGTGATATGCCAGAAATAATCGAGCACCTTGCCGATCAGCGACAGCTCCTCCCAGTTTTCCGAGGTCAGCCCGCGCTGCGGAAAGATCTGCCAGTAGGAGCCGCCCGCGAACAGCACCAGAAGCAGGATCGCGAACAGAAAGCCGGGGATCGCATAGCCCACGATCACCACCCCGGATGTCCAGGTGTCGAAGCGCGTGCCGTCATGGACCGCCTTGCGGATGCCCAGCGGGATCGAGACGAGATAGGCGATCAGCGTGGACCACAGCCCGAGGCTGATGGAGACGGGCATCTTCTCGAGGATCAGTTCGGTCACGCCGATGGAGCGGAAATAGCTCTCGCCGAGATCGAGGCGCATGTAGTCCCAAACCATCGAGAGGAACCGCTCGACGGGGGGCTTGTCGAAGCCGAACTGCGCCTCGAGCTGGGCGATGAATTCGGGCGAGAGCCCCTGCGCGCCCTCGTAGCGGCTCTCCATGTCCGCGGGCGCGCCGCCGGCGAAACCCGCGAAGACATCGCCCTCGCCCTCGGTCTCGGCGATGATCTGCTCGATCGGGCCGCCGGGGACGAACTGCACCAGCGTGAAATTGATCAGCAGGATCCCTAGCAGGGTCGGCACGATCAACAGCAGCCGCTTGAGTATGTATGCGCCCATGTCGCGCCCTGCTCCCGGCCGCCCGCGCCGCTTGTGATTTTTCCCACGCTAAGTGTCGCGGGGCGCCTCGCGCAAGCGCCGATCAGCCCCCGCCAATGCGAACGGCCGCCCGGCTCGGCGGGCGGCCGCGCATCGCGCCGGCGGCGGGCGGTTACTGCCCTTCCGCCTCGATATAGGCGATCAGCTTGGCGCGGTCCTCCTCGCTGCCCATGCCGCCATAGGCCATGGAGGTGCCGGGGGCATAGCTGCGCGGGTTCTCGATGAAGGCCGACAGGCTGTCATAGTCCCACACATCGGCCACCTCGGAGAGCGCGCCGGAGTAGTTGAAGCCGTCCACGGAATCGACCTCGCGGTCGATCAGCTGATAGAGATGCGGGCCGACGCGGTTCTGCCCGTCCTCGAGCGCGTGGCAGGCGCGGCACTGGTTCCACAGGCTCTGCCCGTCCGACGGGTCCTGCGCGGCGACGAGCTGGGCGAATTCCGACTCCGCGTCGTCGTCATCGTCCTCCTCGCGCGCCTCGTCCTCCTCGCGCTCGTCCTCGTCGTCCTCTTCTTCGGTGCGCTCCGCCTCGGCGACCTCGAACTCCTCCATGTCGCCGCCGCTCTCGACATGCATGTAGGCGATGAGGTCGGCGCGCTCGCCCATGTCATCGAGCCCGCCATAGCTCATGCTGGTGCCCGGGGCGTAGTCGCTCGGGTTCTCTATGAAGGCCGAAAGCTCCTCGGGGGTCCATTCGCCCTCGGGCAGCGCGCCGGAGTAGCTGAAATCGTCGATCGCTCCGATTTCGCGGCCGACGACCTGATACATCGACGGTCCAACCCCGTGGCTGCCCTCGTCGAGGGCATGGCAGGCGCGGCATTCGCTCCAGAGCCCGGAGCCGGCATCGGGATCCGCCGAGGCCAGCCGTTCCTCGAAGCTCATCTCGTCTTCTTCTTCCTCGACGTCGTCGTCATCCTCGTCCGGCATGGCGATGACATAGGCCTGCTCATCGCCGGCACGGCCGACGGTGTAGAGCTCGCTCGCCGCCCACTGTCCCAGAAGGAACACCAGCAGCGCCCCGCAAAAGGCCCCTACGAGCTTCGTGAAAACCATTGTGTCGAACATGTCGCATCCCATGCAGCCCGGGGTTTGCATCTCTCTATCCGCTTCACCTCGCGCTTTTCAAGCGATACTTGGCGCGACCAAGTGGCCCTTTCGGGCGCGGCGGGCGAGGAGCACACGATGACGCAACGCATTGCCTTTCAGGGGGAACCGGGCGCCTATTCCCATCAGGCCTGCCACACCGCGCGCCCGGCGATGGAGGCGGTCCCCTGCCGCACCTTCGAAGACGTGATCGAGCAGGTCCGCATTGGCGCGGCCGATCTCGCGATGCTGCCGGTCGAGAATTCGACCTATGGCCGGGTGGCCGACATTCATCGCCTCCTGCCCGACTCGGGGCTGCATATCATCGACGAGGCCTTCGTGCGGGTGCATATCAACCTGCTCGCGCTGCCGGGCACGCCACTCGACGCGGTGCGCCGCGCCCTCAGCCACACCGTGCTGCTCGGCCAGTGCCGCGACTTCCTGCGCAAGCACGGGATCGATCCGGTGACATGGGCCGACACCGCGGGTTCGGCGCAGCATGTCGCCGCCGAGGGCGATCCGGCGCAGGCCGCGCTCGCCTCCGAACTCGCCGGGGAGATCTACGGGCTCGAGCCGCTCGCGCGCCATATCGAGGATCAGTCCAACAACACGACCCGCTTTCTGATCATGTCGCGTGCGCTCGACCCGACGCCTCGCGGCGAGGGCAAGATGATGACCTCCTTCGTGTTCCGGGTGCGCAACATCCCCGCCGCGCTCTACAAGGCGCTCGGCGGATTCGCGACGAACGGCGTCAACATGACCAAGCTCGAAAGCTACATGGTCGATGGCTCCTTCACCGCGACGCAGTTCTTCGCCGATATCGAGGGGCACCCGGACGACCACAATGTCCGCCTCGCGCTCGAGGAGCTGCGCTACTTCACCTCGATGCTGGAAATCCTCGGCGTCTACCCCGCCGATCCGCAGCGCAGCTAGCCCCGGACTGCCCGGGCCGTCAGCGGCGCGCGGCGCGTTCGATCCGGTCACAAAAGCGCCGCAGCCGGCGTTGCAGATTGGCCGCGATGCGCCCCTGCCCGAGCCGCAGCGACTGCAGCAGCATCCGCGCGGGAAGGGTGGCGCCGCCGGCGCGCCCTGTCACGGTGAGCCGCGTGGCCTTCTGCCCGGACGCCGCCACGGTGACGTGGATATCGCCGGCGAACTCCGCGGAGGCGACCGTCGCGCGCAGAAGTTCATCGGCCGTCTGCTCGGCGATCTCGATGCGCAGATCGCGCTCCACCCCGCGCCAGGCGATGCGCACGCGCCACGCCGGCATGCCCGCCGCGGTGTCCGCGAGCCGCTCGACCCGCGCGCCGCGCTCGCGCAGCTGGCGGGCAAGATCGTCGAAATCGGTCACATGGGCGAACACGGCCTGCGCCGGCGCGGCGACATCCTCGGTCAGGGTGATCTCGAATTGATGGTCCGCCATGACTGCCCCTTCGCTGCGCGCCGACTATCGCGTCAACCGAGCCGGTCGGCAAGCCATGCGCGGATGAGATGATGCGCGATTGCGCCGGGGCGCGCGGGCGGAGTGCGCCCGCCGATCCCGGCGAAGGCGTCGGCCATCTCCTCGCGCGTCATCCAGCGCGCATCGGCAAGCTCGTCGGGATCGCGCCGGATCGTCCGGTCGAGCGCCACACCATAGCAGCCGAGCATGAGCGAGCTGGGAAACGGCCAGGGCTGGGAGGCGAGATAGGCGACCTCGCCCACGGCGATACCAGTCTCCTCGAATACCTCGCGGCGCACCGCGCCCTCGACGGTCTCGCCGGGCTCCATGAACCCCGCCAGCAGCGAATACATCCCCTCCGGCCAGGCATGCGCACGCCCCACGAGGATGCTGTTGCCATCGGTGATCAGCATGATGACGACCGGATCGCTGCGCGGGAAATGCGGCGCGCCGCAGGCCGGGCAACGCCGCTGCCAGCCACCCGCAACGATATCGGAGCGGTTGCCGCAGACCGCGCAGAACCCATGCGTGCGGTGCCAGTTGAACAGCCCGCGCGCCGTGGCGGCGAGCTCGGCCTCGAGCGGATCGAGCAGCGTCATCACCCGGCGCAGCTCCACGAAGCGGTGATCGGCCGGCATCTGCGGGTGATGCTGTTCGGTCGGATCGACGAAGGCGGCCATCGCGGCCTCGTCGAGGCCCTCCGGCGCCCAGCGCGACAGATCGACCGCAAATCGCGCTGCCCCGTGCACCCGGCCCAGAAAGAGCGGCGCCGGCGTCCCCGCAAGCGCGTCATGATCGAGCGCGAGCCAGCCCAGCCGCGCCCCCTCGGGCCCCGCCACCAGCGGCTTGCCCCGCCAGAGGACGAGCGCGCGCGCCGCCGGATCCCGTTGCAGCTCGGCCTGCGCGCCCGGCTTGCGCAGATGCGCCGCCCGGTCGAGCCCCGCGCCGCCAAATGTCACCGTCTCCGCGATCCGCATCCGCCGTCCTCCCCGCCGCGCCGCATCTGCCACGCGCCCCGCGGCTTTGCAACGCCGCCCGTCGCGCGCCCTCTTGCAAAAATACAACCATGACGTGCAAAATCGCCGCGCGTGCACTTTGAGCGGTTTCGCGCCGACGCAAAACCTTTCCAAAGTGTGTACGGCGCCACGGGATGCGGCGCGGGGTGTGAGGATTTCGGGTGATGAGCGGGATGGTCGGACGCGTGGGCCGAGAGACCGGGCGGGTAAATCTTCGCATAATGCAGACGACGGATCTGCACATGCAGCTCATGCCCTTCGACTACGCCACCGACCGCGCCGCCCCGGGAACCGGCCTCGCCGCGGCGGCGACGCTGATCGCGCGCCTGCGGGCCGCGGCCGGCAACACCCTGCTGTTCGACACCGGCGATCTGCTGCAGGGGACCGCGCTCGGCGATTACATCGCCCTCGAGCGCGGGCTCGGGCCCGGCGAGGTCCACCCCGCCATCGCGGCGATGAACGCGCTCGGCTATGACGCGATCACGCCGGGCAACCATGATTTCGATTTCGGCATCGCGTTTCTGCGGCGCGCGCTCCACGGCGCGCGGTTTCCGGCGGTCTCGGCCAATCTGGCACAGCGGCTCGGCGCCGATCCAGCCGAGGATTGCACCCTCTTCGCGCCCTATGCCCTGCTCGATCGCACCGTCACCGACATGGCCGGGGACCGCCATCCGATCCGCATCGGCGTGATCGGTTTCGCGCCGCCGCCACTGTTTCGCCCCGGCGCACAGCCGCACGGCGAGGGCGTTCAGGCGCGCGACATTGTCACGGCGGCCCGCACCTGGGTGCCGCGGCTGCGCGCGGCCGGGGCCGATCTCGTCATCGCGCTGGCCCACACCGGTATCGGACCGGCCGACCACATCTCCGGCATGGAGAACGCCGCGATTCCGCTCGCGCAGGTACCCGGCATCGACGCCCTGCTCGCCGGGCACACCCATGCGCTGTTTCCCGGCCCCGCTTTCGCTGGCTGGCCGGGTCTCGACGCGGTGGCGGGGACCATCGCGGGTGTTCCGGCAGTCATGGGCGGCAGCCACGGCGCCCATCTCGGCGTGATCGACCTCGAGCTCGAGCGCTGCGCGGCGGGCTGGCGGGTGCGCCATCGCCGGTCGGCCGTCGCCGGGCATGACGGCGTCTGCACCCCGCCCGCTCCGCGGATCACGCGCGCGGTCGAACCCGATCACGCGGCCATGCGCGACCGGCTCGACTGCGTGATCGGCGAAAGCCGCGCCGCGCTGCACAGCCATTTCGCGATGCTCGGCGTCGCGCCGGCGCTGCGCCTTGTCATGGCGGCGCAGCGCGCGCATGTCGCCGCGGCAATCGCGCAAACGCCCGCGGCGCGGCTGCCGCTGCTTTCGGCGGTGGCACCGTTTCGCGCCGGTGGCTTTGGCGGCCCGGACAACTACACCGACATCCCCGCCGGCCAGCTCACGCGGCGCGCGCTGCACGATCTGTGCCCCTATGCCGACACGATCTGCGCCGTGCAGGTCACGGGCGCGCAGCTGCGCGACTGGCTCGAGCGGGCGGCGTCGGCGTTCCGGCAGGTCCCCGCGGGCGCGGCGGAGGCACCGCTGCGCGACCCGCGGATGCCGGCCTACAATTTCGACCTGATCGACGGGCTCGACTACGTCATCGATCCGACCCGGCCGCCGCTGCACGGTCCGCAGCGCGCGGACGGCGGCGGGCGCATCGCCGCACTCACCTGCGGCGGGCGCCCAGTGCGCGCGCATGACAGCTTCATCGTCGTCACCAACAGCTTTCGCGCCGCGGGCGGGGGCGGTTTTCGCACCATCGACCCGGCGCGCATCGTGTGCCGGCCGCGCACCCTGACGCGCGAGGCGCTCGCCGATCACCTCGCGCAGGGCGCGCCGGTCACCGCGAGCCCGGCGCCGCTTTGGCACTTCCGCGCCCCGCCCGCGCCCCGCGTTACCTTCAAGACGGGGCCCGGCGCCGCCGCGCATCTCGATGCGATCGCGCATCTGCAACCCGAGCCGCTCGGCCATGACGACGCGGGATACCTGCGGCTGCGGCTGCATCTGTGAGGGCGCCGGGCGCTTGCATCGCCGGGCCTTCGCCCTTACTTTCCCCCTTGAGAGGTTGGCGCGGGCAGGCGCCTTGCCAACCCGGTCAGGTCCGGAAGGAAGCAGCCGCAGCGAGCCCCGCCTGGGTCGCGTTTCAGCCTCTCACCGCCCCCTTCGAAACGTCTTTGCCGGACGCCGTGGCCTTGCTAGCGTTCACGTCGCGTGGAGGAGGAAACGAATCGTGTTCGATTCGAATCATCGCGATTTTCTTCAGCGCGTCCGGACGAGGCTCTTCGGGTATGCCTGCGCCCTGACCCGCGACAATGACCAGGCCGCGGATCTGTTTCAGGACTGCGTGGTCCGTGCCATGGCGGCGCCGCAGGTGCCGCGCGACGAGCGCGCCTTTCGCGCCTGGCTGTTTCGCACGCTGCGCAATCTCTGGATTGACCGGATGCGCACCCTGCGCCGCCACCGCGCACTGTACGAGGATGACGGCTCCGCGACGGAGATCGCCGGGCCGGTTCCCGAAGATGTCCTCGTCAATCATCTCGCGGTCCGGCAGGCTTTCCTGCAGTTGAGCAAGGCGCATCGCGACGTTCTCGCGCTGGTGGATATCGGCGGATTCAGCTACGATGAGGCCTCAACGATCCTCGATGTTCCCAGGGGCACCGTGATGAGCCGTGTCAGCCGGGCGCGATTCGTGCTGTCGAAGCGCCTCGCCGAAAGCGAGATCACGCCGATCGGCCCGCGGCGCCGGGATTCGGGCGATGGCTGAGCGGCAGATCGGGGTCGAGACGCTCAATGCCTATGTCGATCGGGAATTGCCCCCGGCCGAGGCCGCGCGCGTCGCGCGCACCGCCGCCATGGACCCGCAGATCGCCCGGCAGATCGCGACCCTGCACGAGCTGCGCGCCGGGGTCGCGGCAATGACCCCCGACTCCGTCGTCTTCACCGCCGACCGGAGTGCGCCGCCGGAACGCCGCGCGCGCGCCGGGCTCGCTGCCGCGCTGGCGGCGCTCGTGCTCACCTTCGGCGCCGGATGGTGGAGCGCGCCCGAACGCGCGGCGCCCCCGGCCGCAACCGCCCCCCTCGCGCTGATGGTGGCCGAATACGATGCCTGGCACGAGGGTGACGTGGCGCCGGTGCTGCCGCGCGACATCGCCTCCCCGCGCATGACCGCGCTGATGGAGGAGACCGGACTCGAACTCGTGCTCGAGGACCGGCTCGAATTCGCGGACGGAAGCGAGCTGCGCCATGCCGGCTTTCTCGGCAAGCGCGACTGCCGGATCAGCCTGTTCGAGATGGCGCGCGACGCGGCCGGGTCCGCGCACCCGGCCTTCGCGCTGCACGCCCCCGCCAATATCCTGCAGGCCAGCTGGGACAGCGCCGAAACCCGGCACGTCCTGATCGCGCGTGACATGGACCGGGTGCGTTTCGCGACCATCGCCGAGGCGCTGCGCGAGGCGACGGTCTCGCAGGATGCCAACGACGAGGCCCTCGTCGCAAAGCTGAGCAGCGCCTGGCAGAGCTGCACGGGCTGAAGGCACGGCTGCGACATTTTTTCGCACCAGGGCGGAATATTCCGGCCGCCCCGTTCGTCTCCTCTGCTGTCGGGTGCATTGCGCCGGGCGCGAAGTCGGTGCGGCCGGCGGGGTCGCCGCGGACGAGGAGGGTCCGCGCGGCGCCGCGTCACGCCACGATGCGACAGAACACCAAGGGAGGGTCAAGTCCATGACCAGCAAGAAAACGGAGCGCGGGCTCTGCGAACTCTATCACGAGGACCCTGAACGCGCGGACGCGCTCGTCTTCGGGCGCCGCAGCGGCCCGAGCCGGCGCGGGTTCCTGCAAGGGGCGGGCCTCGCCTCGATGGGCGCGGTGCTCGGCGCGTCGATCCCGTTTCACGAGAACATGCCCGCCGGGCTGATCCCGTCGGCGATGGCCGATGATCTCGAGGATTTCGAGATCGAGGGCAAGGATCCGGGGCTCACCGTGCTCAACGACCGTCCGGTGAACGCCGAGACGCCGCCGCATCTGCTCGATGACGACGTCACCCCCAACGAGCTGCACTTCATCCGCAACAATGGCGGCATGCCCGAGCCCATGTCCAAGGAGGAGTGGAGCCTGACGATCGACGGCGAGGTCGAGGAGGAGCTCGAGCTCGGCTGGGACGACCTGATGAACGACTTCGATCACGTCACCCTCAAGCTGCAGCTCGAATGCGGCGGCAACGGCCGCGCCGGATTCAACCCCTCGCCCAGCGGCAACCAGTGGACCGTCGGCGCCATCGGCAACGCGGAATGGACCGGCGTTCGGCTCAAGGACATCCTCGAGCGCGCCGGGCTCAAGCCGAGCGCCGTCTATACCGGCCATTACGGCTATGATCCGCACCTGTCCGGCGATGCCGACCGCGAGGCGCTCTCGCGCGGCGGCCCGATCGCCAAGATGATGGACCCGCACACCATCGTGGCCTTCGAGATGAACGGCGAGGACATCCCCATCGCGAACGGCTACCCGGTGCGGCTGATCGCGCCGGGTTGGGCCGGGTCGGTCTCGCAGAAATGGCTCACCCGGATCTGGGTGCGCGACCGCGAGCATGACGGCCCCGGCATGACCGGGCTGAGCTACCGGCTGCCGCGCTACCCGGTCGCCCCCGGCGCCGAAGTGCCCGACGAGGACATGGAGGTGATGACCTCGCTGCCGGTGAAATCGATCATCAGCTACCCCGAAGCGGGCTCCGAGGTCGATGCCGGACGACCCATGGAGGTGCGCGGACAGGCCTGGGCGGGCGACGATCATGTCACCGCGATGGAGGTGTCGATCGATTTCGGCGTCACCTGGCAGACCGCGGAGCTGTCGGACCCGCCGAACCGTTTCAGCTGGCAGCGCTGGCGCACGGAGGTGACGCCGCCGATGCAGGGCTATTACGAGATCTGGGCGCGCGCCACGGACAGCAACGGCAAGCAGCAGCCAATGGTGGTGCCGGGATGGAACCCGCGCGGCTACAACAACAATGTGTGTCACCGCATTGATGTGACCGCGGTCTGAACCCGAAGGAGACACATCCGACAATGCGCATTGCAGTCCAGATCGGCGGGGCGGCTCTTGCCGCCCTGCTCACCCTTCCGCTCGCGGCCGCGGCGGAAGAGGACAACCCCTTCGCACCGCTGCCCAAGGACGAGGGCGTGGAGATGGTCGAGTCGAACTGCGCCGCTTGCCATTCGGCGCGCACCTTCGCCCATCTCAACCAGAGCCGCGACTGGTGGGACGACACCATCGACCGCATGAAACGCGATCACGGAATGTGGGATGTCGACGCCGAGATGCGCGAGGAGATGCTCGACTACCTCGAGGCCAATCTCGGCCCCGAGACCGACTGAGCGCGCCGCGCGGACAGCGAAACTGCGGGCCGGTGACGGCCCGCGTTTTTCTTGGGCGCCGCCGAGGCAATGCGCCCGGCGACGCCGTCTCAGCGCGCCAGCATCTGCGCCTCGTGGCGCTTAAGGCTCAACCGGGCTGGCGGACCGTAGTTTTCAGGTGCCTCGGCGAGCTCCGGAAACAGCGCGAGAACCTCGTCGCGCGCCGCGGAGTCGAGCGCTCGCAGGCCCCAGGGGCCGGGGTGGAAACTTTCGGTGGGCAGACCCTCGGAATAGACGATCTGGTGCGTGTCGAACAGGATGTGGAAGTAACGCACCCTTCCGGGGCCGGTCTCGCGACGCACGCCGCTCTCGTTGACCAGGTGCCTCGCGGGCACCAGTGCCTCGCCGACGCCAAAGTGAAGATCGAGCCGTGCATCGCGCATCAGCACGCGGTGCTGCGGCGATACGCGCAGATCCCGCGACGGACCCGCGTCACCGAGCGCGCCGGCGCTGATCAGCACCGGCGCCGTCGTCGGCGTACGCCGCACGGTGGTGTCGCCGATCCACTGGATCGACTGAAAACCCGCGTCGCGGGTGAGCACGCGGTCGCCGACGCGCAGCGCTTCGACCGCGACCTCGCCGCGCTCGGTGACGATCATCGTTCCCTCGCAAAAGCAGATGAACACGCCCGAGCCGCTGTCATCGATGCGCAGATTGCCGGCGCCATCGCCCGTGACATCGGGATAGCCCGGAAAGAACACCAGCGTCGTGCCGTCGTCGAGCTCGATCATGACGTAATCGATGTCGCCCGGGGTCTGGCTGACATTCTGCAGATCCTTGAGCTGGTTCTGGTTGCTGTCGCGCAGCGTTCCGGTGCTGATCACGGTGAAGTTCTGCGGGCCGCTGCCGGTATCGACGACGAGCTCGCCCCCGGCGCCCGGTTGCAGCTCGAGATCCCCGGCCTCGAACGCCTCGCCGTCGGCGCGCGCGAATGTCAGCGTGCGCTCACCGAATTCGCCGACATTCTGAAGCTGGCGGCCCTGCTCCGCGGTGCCGTTGTAAACCGCGGCGTTGAAGGATTGCGTCATCGCTCGATCTCCGCTTGCCTGTCCTCGCAGCAATCTGGGATCGGGCATTGAATATTTCGTTGACAGCCGCGCAGCATGCGCGGGCAGAGCGCGAGTCGCCGATCCAGCGGACGGGCCGGACCCCGTCCTCGCCCCCTGCCCTGTCGAGAAACGCAACGCGGGCCGCGCGCCAGGACGGTGTCGAAGCCATGCTTGCCCGATGACCCGGGCAGACGGAATGCGTGAATGAAACGTTGATCGTCCGGCGCCGCCCCGGCATCGGGAGCCGTCACGCGCCGCGACATCCGGCGCCGCGCGACGGCGCTTTCAACCGGGCGCGCGGACCGGCATACTGTGCGCCGAGTCACCGCCACGACAGGAGAGCGAGGGCATGGCCGACCGTGAAACCGAGCCCGCCTACCGGGTGCTGGCACGCAAATACCGGCCCGAGACCTTCGCCGACCTGATCGGACAGGAGGCGATGGTGCGCACCCTGCGCGGCGCCTTCGCCGCCGACCGGATCGCCCATGCCTTCATCATGACCGGCATCCGCGGCACCGGAAAGACCACCACCGCGCGCATCATAGCCAAGGGGCTCAACTGCATCGGCGCGGACGGCGATGGCGGGCCGACGACCGATCCCTGCGGCGTCTGCGAGCACTGCACCGCGATCACGCAGGGCCGCCATGTCGATGTCCTGGAGATGGACGCCGCAAGCCGCACCGGCGTCGACGATGTGCGCGAGATCATCGACGCGGTCGCCTACCGGGCGGCCTCGGCGCGCTACAAGATCTACATCATCGACGAAGTTCACATGCTCTCGCGGCATGCCTTCAACGCGCTCCTCAAGACCCTCGAGGAGCCTCCGGCGCATGTGAAGTTCATCTTCGCGACGACGGAAATCCGCAAGGTCCCGGTCACGGTGATGTCGCGCTGCCAGCGTTTCGACCTGCGCCGGATCGAGCCCGAGGAGATGATCGCGCATCTGCGCCGCATCGCCGGGGCCGAGGGCGCGGCAATCAGTGACGACGCGCTCGCGCTGATCACCCGCGCCGCCGAGGGCTCGGTGCGCGACGCACTCAGCCTGATGGACCAGGCGCTCACGCCCGACGGCCCGGAGACCGGCGCGGGCGAGGTGCGCGCGATGCTCGGCCTCGCCGATCGCGGCCGGGTGCTCGATCTGTTCGACCATGTGATGTCCGGCGACGCCGCCGCCGCGCTCGCCGAGCTCGCCGCGCAATACGCCGAGGGCGCGGACCCGGTGGCGGTGCTGCGCGATCTCGCGGAGGTCACGCACTGGATCAGCGTCATCAAGGTCACGCCGGAGGCCGCCGACGATCCCACCGTGGGCCCGGACGAGCGCGCCCGCGGCCAGGACGCCGCCGCGCGGCTGCCTATGCGCGCGCTCACGCGGATGTGGCAGATGCTGCTCAAGGCGCTCGAGGAGGTCGCCGCGGCGCCCAACGCGATGATGGCCGCGGAGATGGCGCTGATCCGGCTGACGCATGTCGCCGATCTGCCCTCGCCCGAGGAGCTGGTGCGCAAGCTGCAATCGCAGCCTCCGCAAGGGGGCGGGGGCGGGGCGCGCGCTGCCGATGCCGCCGCGCAGCCAGGCACGCACTCCGCCGCGGTGGAGACGCCGGCCGCGCCCGGCGGTGGCGCGCCGCAGGCGCTGCGCGCGGTCGCAGCACCCGACCCGCTCGCGGCATATCAACGATTCGAGGATGTGGTCGCGCTGGTGCGTGCGCGGCGCGACATGACGCTCCTGATGCAGATCGAGCAGGGTTTGAAGCTCGCCCGCTACAGTCCCGGCCGCATCGAGTTCGAGCCCGCCGCCGACGCGCCCGCCGATCTCGCCGCGACGCTGGCGCAGCGGCTGCAGCTTTGGACCGGGGCGCGCTGGACCGTGTCGGTGGTGGGACGCGGCGGCGGCGCCACGATCGCCGAAGCGCGCAATGACGCGGATTCGCGGCTGCGCGTGGCGGCGCGCAGGAATCCGCTCGTGGGCGCGGTACTCGACGCCTTCCCCGAGGCCGAGATCACTGACATACGTCCGCTTGACGATGGCGAGACCGGCGCCGAGATCGAAACGCTCGACGCGCCGGACGACGACTGGGACCCGTTCGAACAGGACTGATTGAAAGGATACGCTATGATCAAGGGGCTAGGCGGCATGGGCGACATGGGCAAGATGATGAAGGCCGCCCAGGAAATGCAGACCAAGATGGCCGAGCTGCAGGAAGAGCTCAAGACGATCACGGTGACCGGCGAGGCCGGCACCGGGCTGGTCAAGGCCACCTCGACGGCGAAGGGCGAGCTTGTCGGGCTCGACATCGATCCGTCGATCTTCTCGGCCGAGGACAAGGAAGTCGTCGAGGACCTGATCCTCGCCGCAATCAAGGAGGCGCAGCAGAAGGCCGCCCAGCGCAGCGAGGAGGAGATGCGCAAGCTCACCGAGGGCATGGGGCTTCCGGCCGACATGAAGCTGCCGTTCTGACACCTTGAGCGGACCCGCGCGCGAGATCGAGGCGCTGATTGAGATGATGGCGCGGCTGCCGGGTCTGGGGCCGCGCTCGGCGCGGCGTGCCGTGCTGCACCTGATCCGCAAGCGCACCCAGGTCATGGCCCCGCTCGCGCAGGCGATGCAGGCCGTGGCCGAGGCCGCGCGCGAATGCCGGGTCTGCGGCAATATCGGCACCGAGGAGGTCTGCGGCATCTGCCGCGATCCCGGGCGCGCGACCGGCGAAATCTGCGTCGTCGCCGACGTGGCGGATCTGTGGGCGATGGAGCGCGGCGGGGCCTTCGCGGGGCAGTACCATGTCCTGGGCGGCACGCTCTCGGCGCTCGACGCGGTGGGACCCGAAGAGCTGCGCATCCCCGAACTCGCCGCGCGGGTGCGCGCGCAGAGCATCACCGAGGTCATCCTCGCGCTCAGCGCCACCGTGGACGGCCAGACCACCGCCCATTACATCGCCGAGGCGCTTGAGGAGACGGGCGCGCGGCTGACCTCGCTGGCGCAGGGGGTGCCGATCGGGGGCGAGCTGGATTACCTCGACGACGGCACGATCCTCGCGGCACTTCGCGCAAGACGGAGCTTCTGATGCCGCAGAGCTTGTGTTTGCCGGACGATCAGGCGGAAAATCGGGTATGAACATGGGTTGGCCGAAAGCGATAGCCGACTATGTCGCCCCGCTCCTGCGCCGCCCGGCGCATCTGCAGGTGGCGGCGCTGTGCCTGCGCAAGCGCGGCAAGCGTCGCGAGGTGCTGCTAATCAGCACGCGGCGCAGCGGGCGCTGGATCGTGCCGCGCGGATGGCCGATGCAAGACCGCAGCCTCGCCGAGGCGGCCCTGCGCGAGGCCTGGGAGGAAGCCGGCGTGACCGGCAGGGTCGACCATGAGCCGCTGGGCCGGTTTCACTATCGCAAGGTCGGCGATGGCGGCCTGCGCTGCCGGGTCGAGGGATTCCGCGTGCGGGTAAAGGCGCTCGCCGATGACTTTCCCGAAACCACGCAGCGCAAGCGCAAATGGGTCAGCACCATGCGCGCCGCGAAAATGGTCCACGAACAAGAGCTGCGCGCACTGCTGCGCGATCTCTGAGCCGTGGGGCGGGGTTGCCCGGCCAGTTGTTTCTCGCTAGGCGATCGTCACGAAACTGTCACAATGGCTATCAGGCAAGCACCGGACCCCGTTTGACCGACCCGTCCCCCCAACAGATCAAGACCCTCGACAGGGATCTCGGCCGGATCGGGCGGCTCGAGGCGGCGACGATGTATGCCTCGCGCCCGCTCATCGCGCCGGGCCTGGCGCTGATCTTCATGACCCTCGTCGGGATCATAGCGATGATCCTGATGGGGCAGCAGCCGATGGGCTTTGTCGTCGTCGCGGCGACGGTGTTCGGGGCCTACATGGCGCTCAATATCGGCGCCAACGACGTGGCCAACAACATGGGGCCGGCCGTCGGCTCGAACGCGCTGACGATGGGCGGGGCGCTGGTGATCGCGGCGATCTGCGAGACGGCCGGCGCGCTGCTGGCGGGCGGCGACGTGGTGGGGACCGTGTCGCGCGGGATCATCGCTCCCGAGGCCGTCGCCGAGCCGCAGGTCTTCATCTGGGCGATGATGGCCGCGCTGATCGCGGCGGCACTGTGGATCAACCTCGCCACGGTGGTCGGCGCGCCGGTCTCGACCACTCATTCGGTGGTGGGTGGCGTGATGGGCGCGGGCATCGCGGCGGCGGGCTTCGCGGCGGTCAACTGGGTCACGATGGGCCAGATCGCAGCGAGCTGGGTGATCTCGCCGGTGATGGGCGGGGTGATCGCGGCGCTGTTTCTGTGGTTCATCAAGGCGCATATTCTCTATGTCGAGGACCTGATCGCGGCGTCGCGGCGCTGGGTGCCGGTGCTGATCGGGGTGATGGCGGGCACCTTCGCGACCTATCTCGCGATCAAGGGCCTGGAGCGCATCGTCGATATCCCGCTGGGCCACGCCCTGCTGATCGGGCTCGCCGTCGCCGCGGTGATGACGGTCCTGATGCGCCCGGTGATCCGGCGCCAGTCCGAGGGGCTCGAAAACCGCAAGAAGTCGGTCAAGACGCTGTTCGCGATCCCGCTCGTCTTCTCGGCGGGGCTCCTGTCCTTCGCGCATGGCGCCAACGATGTCGCCAACGCCGTCGGCCCGCTCGCCGCGATCGTGCAGGCGGTGCAGGGCGGCGCCACGGTGGACGATGTGGGCATCCCGCTTTGGGTGATGGTGGTGGGCGGGCTCGGTCTGTCGGTGGGGCTGATCCTGTTCGGGCCCAAGCTGATCCGCATGGTCGGCAGCGAGATCACCAAGCTCAACGCGATGCGCGCCTATTGCGTCGCGCTGGCCGCGGCGATCACGGTGATCATCGCCTCCTGGCTCGGCCTGCCGGTCAGCTCCACGCATATCGCGATCGGCGGCATCTTCGGGGTGGGCTTCTTTCGCGAATGGTATGCCGAGGCGGTGCTGCAAAAGACCCGCAACGGCACCAACCTGCCCGTGGAGGAGCGCGCACGGCGCAAGCTCCTGCGCCGGTCGCATTTTCTGACCATCCTCGCAGCCTGGGTGATCACGGTGCCCGCCGCGGCACTCCTGTCGGGCGGGATATTCCTCGGGCTCAATCTGATCACGCTGTAGCGTTCGCCGCCGGACAGCGGGTTCGCTCGTTCAAGAGCTGCTCGAGAGCCGATCCTCACGCGGTTGCAGCGGCACAGTTCGCGCAGGCAGGCTTGCCAGCGGTCGCCATGCGGGACGGGGCAGTCGCTCGCTTCTTGTGCAGCGCAGGCTTACCCGTTGTCGCGCCGTGCGATGCAAGTGGCGCACCGATTGAAGGCTGAAACCTATCAACCACTGGGAATGCCGCACTACTGATCTGACTTGTTAGCAAGCTCGTCAGCTTCTTTTCGAACTCGTTCACGACTATCGCTTTCAAAGTTCTCACCTTTCAGCCGCAAGAAGCCTGCAGGGTTACGCTCACAGTGGTAGTAATAGTGTTCCATCTTACTTTTCTTTTTGGCTTCAGCAAGCTCTGCGGGTGATCGCTTCGTTCGAGCCCAAATTTTCAATGCCTGCTTGAGCGCCTTCCATAGAACGAACAGAAGACCAATCAGGCCTAGAGAGCGTCGCGTTCATTCGCATTCACGCACCGCGCTCTAACCTATTGAAATCGCATGTCCGAGGAGCGCAAAACCGGTCCCCACTTTTGCGCGACATGCTCTAGCCACTCAGGTCCGAGAAATTCGAAGATCGCGTATCCGGCCGGGATTACTGCCACCCATAGCACCAAAGTAAATTTCAATAGTTTAACATGCCTCGCCTGCTCCAAAGTCCTCCCACGTGCTTCGGCCTTCACCTCATCGTAAGTACGAAATTTTAGATCGGTGTATATTTCTCGCCAATCTGGTTGCGCAATGGACTGCTCAAGGTGACGGTCCAAATCTCTGACATCCCTCGACTGCTCAACCTCTCCGCTCTCTGGGGAGATCCATGCAATTAATGAGCCCCCGGCGCTATCATTCGGACGAAGTATATTTTCTTTCTCATCCCACGCGGTAGCCATCAAAGGCACAGGATAACGACTTATCCAAAGTCTGATTTCTTTATCCAAAATATCGCTTAATTTTTGCCAAGGAATTTCTTCGAGAAAAATCAGGTTAAGGGTCGCGAACTTACTGTTCGCAACTGGTGGCTCATATTCGATGAAGTAGGAACCACGATGTTCCTTGATTCTATCAAAATAGAGATAACCATTCATCGCAACCGTCCCAA
>PUKW01000219.1 GCA_003550665.1 Paracoccaceae bacterium
ACGCCGCTCTTCTGGCCGAGCTCGGCGAGCAGCAGCCCCAGCCGCACGCGCCGCTCGGCGAGCTTGGTGTGCTCCTCGGTGGGCTCGATTTCGGGGTGATCATGGCCCTGCACGTCCGGGTTTTCCTCGTGCCAGAGCTGATGCGCGATCTGCTTGGCCTCGGCCTCGACGAGGCTCGGCGGCAGGTCGAAATCGACCATCTCGTCGAGCTTGTCGAGCAGCTTGCGCTTGAGCACCGCGCGCGCAGCCTGATCGTATTCGCTCTGCAGCCGCTCGCGCACCTGGCCCTTGAGCGCCTCGAGATCGTCGGCGCCGTATTTCTTCGCGAGTTCGTCATCGATCTCGGCGGGCTTGGGCGCCTTGACGGCCTTGACGGTGACGTCGAAGGTCGTCTCCTTGCCGGCGAGATGCTCGGCGCCGTATTCCTCGGGGAAGGTGACGGTGAGTTCCTTCTCCTCGCCCACCTTCGCGCCGACGAGCTGCTCCTCGAAGCCGGGAATGAACTGCCCCGAGCCGAGCGTCAGCGCGAAATCCTCCGCCGCGCCGCCCTCGAAGGGCTCGCCTTCGAGCTTGCCGACGAAGTCGATCGTGACCTGGTCGCCATCCTCGGCGGCCGCGCCCTCGTCGCGATCCTCGAAATTCTGCGTGCCTTCGGCGAGCTTGCCGAGGGCTTCGTCCACGGCCGCGTCGTCGGGGTTGACCTTGAGCCGCTCGAGCGTGATTCCGCTCACATCGAGCTCCGGGATGTCGGGCAGCGCCTCGTAGCTCAGCGAGACGACGACATCCTCGCCCTCCTGCCAGTTCTCGTTGGCCATCTGCACGCTGGGCTGCTGGGCGGGACGGTCACCGCTGGCTTCGAAATGCTCGCGCATCGCGGCATCGACGCTCTCCTGCATCGCGTCGCCGAGCACCTTCTTGCCGAACTGCTTCTTGAGCAGCGCATGCGGCACCTTGCCCTTGCGAAAGCCCTTCATCTCGACTTCGGGCTTGGCCTCGGCGATCTTCTCGTCGACCTTGGCGTCGAGTTCCTCGGCGGTCACCGTGATGGTGTAGCCGCGCTTGAGGCCGTCTTTCTGGGTCTCGGTGACCTGCATTCTTGCGTCCTTCTTGCTCCTCTGGTGCGGGTGGAGGGATTTGAACCCCCACGCCTTGCGGCGCTTGGACCTAAACCAAGTGCGTCTACCAGTTCCGCCACACCCGCCGACGTAGAAGACAGCCCGCGCAAACCGCCGGCTGCCCGATCGCGCCCGCTCTAGCAAAGCCGCCGCCGTGATGCGAGGGCAAACTTGGCCCTCAGACGTCGAGTTCGCGCAGGATCGCCGGCAGCGCTTCGGGCAGGTCCTCGGCGATCAGCCCGGCGCCGAATTGCCGCGCTGCCGCCACATGCAGCCACGCCCCCGCGCGCGCCGCGCGGTGCGCGCCGCAGCCGCGCGCCATGAGCCCCGCGATCAGCCCGGCGAGCACGTCACCGGCCCCCGCCGTGGCCAACCAGGGGACCGCGCTCGCATAGACGGCGGCGTTGAGCGCGGCGTTGCCCTCGGGATCGGCGATCACCGTGTCGGGTCCCTTGAGAAGCACCGTGCAGCCCGCCCGCCGAGCCGCTGCGCGCGTCGCATCGAGCCGCGACCAGGCCGGGCCCGTTTTCGGCGGCTCGCGCAGCGGCGCGGCGAGGTCGGGAAACAGCCGCGCGAATTCCCCGTCATGCGGGGTGAGCACGCAGTGCGGATGCGTCGCCGAGAGCAGCGTTTCGGGCATGTCGATGAACGCCGTCAGCGCATCCGCATCCAGCACGCAGCCGCGCCCCGATCCCAGTGCCGCCGCCACGAGCGTCCGCGTCCGCGCGCCCACCCCGAGGCCCGGGCCGAGACACAGCGCCGTGATCCGCACATCCGCGAGGATCGCTTCGAGCGCGGCGGCGTCGGGCAGGGGGCGCAGCATCACCGCATCGAGTCGCGCGGCGTTCTCCGCCACCGCCGCGGGCGGACAGGCCAGCGTCACGAGCCCCGCGCCGACGCGCAATGCCCCGCGCGCCGCGAGCCGCGCCGCGCCGCCATAGCCCGGCGGCCCGCCCGGCACCAGCACATGGCCGTGATCGTATTTGTGCCCGCCCGACTTGGCGGGGATGTCCTCCGGGCCCGTCAGCCGCGCCGCGGCACTGCCGTCATGCGCCAGGCCGATATCCGCCACGACGAGCCGTCCGCGCGCGCCGTCGGCAAGGTAATGTCCGCATTTGGCGCGGTGAAAGCTCACGGTCAGGTCCGGGGTGATCTCGGGGCCGAGGAATCGGCCGCTGTCGGAACACAGCCCCGAGGCGATATCCACCGCCACGATGCGCCCCCCCTCGCGGTCGCGGCGCGCAGCCATCAGTGCCACCGCCTCGGCCGCGGCGCCCTCGAGCGGCCGGCTCAGCCCGGTGCCGAAGAGCGCATCGACCCACAGATCGGGCGCCGGCAGGGCGCGCATCCCGGCCGCATCGAGCGGCGCGACCGTCCCGCCCGCCTGGCGCCAGCGCGCCAGCGCGCGCGCCGCATCGCCGCCCACCGCCTCCGCATCGCCGAGAAGCTGCGCCGTCACCTGCCAGCCCCGCTCGGCGAGCAGGCGCGCGATCACGAAGCCGTCGCCGCCATTGTTGCCCGGCCCGCACAGCACCGCCGCGCGCCCCGGCGCCCCGTCGCCGAGCGCGGCGACGACGCCGCGGCCCGCGCGCTCCATCAGCTCTTCGCCGCTGACGCGTCCGGCAAGGATCGCGGCCTGCTCGATGGCGCGCATTTGGGCAGATGTGAGCAGTTCGATCATTTTTCCGGCCCTCTTTCTTTCAAGACTGCCCACGCAGCGCACAATCTGCACAATTTATGAGCAAAATGGACGCCCCAGGCCCTGCGCGCGCGACGGTGGGCGCTGCTGCGATTGTGTCCGTGGCGGGAAAGTGGTGTGAGGATCACCCATGTGCAGGTCAACCGGGAGGCGGTGGCATGAAGAAGGTCGAGGCCGTCATTAAACCCTTCAAGCTCGACGAGGTGAAGGAATCTCTTCAGGATATCGGCGTGCAGGGTCTCTCGGTGATCGAGGTCAAGGGGTTCGGCCGCCAGAAGGGCCACACCGAACTCTATCGCGGCGCAGAATATGTCGTGGACTTCCTGCCCAAGGTCAAGATCGAGGTGGTGCTCCCCGACGATCAGGTCGAGGAGGCCGTCGAGGCGATCTCTTCGGCCGCGCGGACCGACAAGATCGGTGACGGCAAGATTTTCGTCAGCCCGGTCGAACAGGCCATCCGCATCCGCACCGGCGAGACCGGCGACGACGCGCTCTGACGCGCGCGCCGCGCAGCAATCAACCAACCAATCGCGAGAGGGAACACGTTCCGATGAGCAAGGCAGACGTTCTCAAGATGATCAAGGACGAGGACATCGCGTATGTCGACATGCGCTTCACCGACCCGCGCGGGAAGCTGCAGCATGTCACCATGATCGCCGATGCCGTGGACGAGGACTTCATGGATGAGGGGCTGATGTTCGACGGCTCCTCGATCCAGGGCTTCAAGACCATCGATCAGTCCGACATGAAGCTGATGCCCGACCCGGACACGGCGCATATCGACCCGTTCTACGCCGAGAAGACGCTGTGCATGAATTGCACCATTCTCGAGCCCGATACCGGCGAACCCTACAACCGCGACCCGCGCGGCACCGCCGAAAAGGCCGAGGCCTACCTGAAGTCCTCGGGCATCGGCGACACCGCCTTCTTCGGGCCGGAAGCCGAGTTCTTCGTCTTCGACGATGTTCGTTTTTCCAACACCATCAACAAGGTGTCCTACGAAGTTGACGCGATCGACGGTTCCTGGAACACCGACACCGAATACGAGATGGGTAATCTCGGCTTCCGCGGCGGCGTCAAGGGCGGTTACTTTCCCGTCAACCCGACCGACCACGGCATGGACATGCGCGCCGAGATGCTCTCGACGATGAAGCAGATCGGCATGAAGGTGGACAAGCACCACCACGAGGTCGGCTCCTGCCAGCATGAGCTCGGGCTGATCTTCAGCGCACTCAAGAAGCAGGGCGACGAGCTGCAGAAATACAAGTATGTCGTGCACAATGTGGCCAACGCCTATGGCCGCTCGGCGACCTTCATGCCCAAGCCGCTGCAGGGCGACAACGGCACCGGCATGCATGTCAACATGTCGATCTGGAAGGACGGCAAGCCGCTGTTTGCGGGCGACAAGTATGCCGACCTGTCGGATGAGGCGCTGTGGTTCATCGGCGGCATCCTCAAGCACGCCAAGGCGCTCAACGCCTTCACCAACCC